>JABDCJ010000048.1 GCA_013288145.1 Nitrososphaerota archaeon
TACCAATAGTTCGTTCAACATCGGATGGCGTTGGGCTGCAGCGGCTTACAGCAGCTTCGGCAACTTGAGCACAACAAATACTACGACCCTCTACAACGGGCTCGGTGTGAAACCAATCGATGGAAACATGGGTAGTGCATACTCCGACAACAACAAAGCTGGAACGCCAGAAAACTTCCTAGCAAACCTCGTTTCAGGAGGAACGGGCCAGGGAGGAGACTATACTGGCTCATTCAGTCACACGGGCATCGCAGAATACCAGGGGTATCTGCTCAACCAGTAAGTAGCGCAAAGGTACTGGGAGAGGTTGGAATACTCTCCCTTCCTAACTTTTTCTTGTTCAATATGAGGGTTTGACTTTTTCTAGATACTCAGTGTTCGCCGAGCCGATGATCTCAACGAGATGAGCACATTCATTCTCAAATCTGAGAAACGTCTTCGGTGGTTAATAGAGCGCGACATGAAATTATTCAGCAAACAAAGGAGATCGCAGATAGAAATTTGGCAAATTTTGGTCCAAAGTTGGAAGGAAAAACAGCAGTAGTTACTGGAGCAGGTTCCGGTGTGGGAAAGGCAATGGCAGAACTTTTTTCGGTGAATGGTTGCAGAGTTATTGTCGTAGATGTCGTTGAAGACCGAGTGAAAGAGGTCGCCGCGAAAATTGGAAACGATTCTCTCGGCATGGTGAAAGATCTATCCAATCAGAAACAGGTCGAGGAAATGATCGATGAGGCGTACCAATCGATGGGGCGAATAGACATCCTCTGCAATAATGCAGGAATAATGGACGGGGTAACTCCCGTCGCCGACACTTCAGACGAGCTCTGGCAGCGGGTATTGAACGTGAATCTGAACGCCCCGTTTTGGGCGAGCAGGCGGGCAATTCCGAAGATGTTGAAGGACAGTCGCGGTGCCATTTTGAACACTGCTTCTGTTGCTTCGTTCTTTGGTGGAAAAGCCGGCGCTCCATACACCGTATCGAAGCATGGTCTGATCGGACTGACCAAGAGCATCGCAGTGTTTTATGGCGACAAGGGAATAAGGAGCAATGCCATGGTTCTGGGAGCGGTCAATACCGCAATCGGCTTTGGCAGTTCCAATCCCAATCCACTGGGGCTTGAATTGATGAAAAAGACGATGGCTTCCTTGCCCGGTGTTGCAGATCCTTCGCAGATTGCAAACCTAGGATTGTTTCTGGTCAGCGACGATTCAAGTTTCGTAAATGGCTCCTGCGTCGTAATCGACAATGGATGGAGTGTCTTCTAAAACGCATCAGTAGAAGAAATTACTTTACCCTTGAAACAATTTTTGTTGTGTTCCCTGGTTATCTGTACTAAGAATCCACAAATGCCATAATCTGAAGCCACAATTTATGCGGCTGGAGTGAATTCAAGAATGAACTGGATAATAGACGGTACTTCTGCATTGGCAATAGCTCTTGTCGCAGCGGTAATCTCACTTCTAATTGTTATCCGGTCTTACCACAGACGAAGATTGTCCAAAGAGATCACTCCAGCTGAAGAAAAGAAAGAACCAATTATCTCGACTTAATCTATGCCCTAATTATAATTCATGACTCTGTAATGTAGGACACCTAATCCGTGTATTACAGAATGTACTACCTTTTTTGGATTTGATTCATGCCGAACCTGGGTCAGAATTTGTTGTTTCTGATCTCTAAAGTTTTCAACCCTTCACTTTTCTAAGCAAATCTGCTTGGCTGAACTCATCGTCTCACGTCCGAGTACGGATATTTTGTAATCCTGGGAATATACCACTTAAAAGTGGAGATTGGAAAGAGAGCTTAACCGTGCAAAAGCTATCCGACGACAGTGCCAACGTTCAATCAACGAAACTCACCCGGCTTTCAACCGATCTTGACCACCAATTGAAACTGGGTCGTGAGATAGTTGAGCTCGACGAAAAATCTCTCCGCGTCCTTCACGGTGATTCTCTGATAGAAGAGATCAAGCTCGAAGACATTAGCAAGGCTTCCATCGAGGAAGGAATTGGAATAGCGAGGCTTGTCATTCAAAACGTGAACGGTGCTGTGAACGACGTCGCCTTTTTTACGAAAAGGAAATTGAAGCCATTTCGCGCACTGACCAATGCTATCAATAACCACATGGTTGGCAGCGCTCCGCCGATCGTGGATGAAGACGAAAAACCGGTAAAATTCAATCGCGGGAGTACGCTCCGATGGCTGCTCGAATTCATGCGGCCGTACAGGAGAAAGCTTTTCCTCGGCATTCTCTTTTCCGTATTACTCGCGGGGTTCAATCTCGTCCCGCCGTACCTGCTTCAGATACTCATCGACAGCGTCCTGCTATCAAACAAACCATCTCAGGGACTATTTGTCTACCTCACCCTTATACTTCTAAGCTCATTCGGGGTAATCACAGTGCTTTCTATTCTCCAGAGTTACTTTCTGAATACTTTAGGGCAGAGGGTAGTAAACAACCTGCGGGGCAGCGTTTATGAGCATGCAATCAGCCTCCCGACCTCTTTCATTGAGCGAATGACGACAGGACGCATCCTCTCAAGGCTCACGACCGACGTGGGAAATACCCAGTGGTTGATGGTGTGGGGATTGCCAACTTTAACCGTGAATATTCTAACGCTCATCGGCATTGGAGTCATTCTATTCGTACTCGATGCCGGTCTTGCAGTGTTCGTACTCGTCCCAGTGCCGTTCATCATCTACGCGCTGATCAGATACAGAAAGGGGTCCTTCATGGTTTATCACCGGAATTGGCGACGCAGTGCAGACGTGACCGCGATGATAACCGATACCGTACCTGCGTACCAGGTGGTAAAGTCGTTTGTGCGCGAAGATCGCGAGGCAACCAGACTGGACGAGAATCTGGACAAGCTCTACAACGCGCAGGTGGACGCGGTAAAGATGAATCTCTACTACTGGCCCGCTCTGGGATTTCTCACGTCTCTTGCAACCATTGCGATCTGGTGGGTCGGAGGAAACCAGGTGCTCGTGGGAAAAATTCAGCTCGGAATCGTTACCGCATTCGTCGCGTATCTCGCTCTCTTTTACACTCCGATAAACAACCTCTCAAACATAGTTCCGTTCATCCAGCAGGGAATAACGTCCGGCGACCGCTTGAGAGAAATCATCGATGCAAAGCCCGAAGTGCAAAACAAGCCCGACGCGGTAAAGCCCAGAGATCTCGGCGGCGAGATTCTCTTCGACAAGGTATGGTTCGGGTACGAGCCATACAACCCCGTCATCAAGGACTTTACCCTTAAGATTCCGCGGGGGCAGCGCATCGCAATCGTCGGACGAAGCGGATCAGGCAAGACTTCGATCTCGCGTCTATTGATGCGATTCTACGACGTGGACCGCGGAGCTATATCTCTCGACAAGATCGACATTCGCGATATTGACCTCGATTATCTGCGGAGCAAGATCGCCTATGTCCTTCAGGACGTGGTGCTCTTTGATAACACGGTCACGTACAACGTTGTCTACGGCGTTTCTAGAGATTCGGTCGTAGAGCCTCTGGATGTGCTCGACGCATGCAAGGCAGCGGGAATCCATAAGGAGATCATGGCGTTGCAGCTTGCTTACGACACAAATCTCGGCGAGAAAGGATCTTCGCTTTCCGGCGGGCAAAGACAGAGGCTATCCCTTGCAAGGGCGATAATCAAAAAACCGGATATCTTCATCCTGGACGAAGCTACTTCAGACTTGGACGTTCAGAGCGAGCGCGAGATCTACCGGCGAATGCTGAAACTTGCAGACGGGAAGACAACGATCCTAGTAACACACAACATGTACGAGGCACTGAGCGTCGACAACGTGATCGTCATGGGAAGCGGCAAGATCATCGAGCAGGGTAAACCGGAACAGCTCCTGATCCAGGGCGAGCAGTTTGCTTCAATGTTCAAGGAGTTCAACGGCGAGATACCATTCCGGATCGAGGAAGACCTGATGAAGACAGATCTCGGCGATGTCTCGGTAAAACTTCCCTCCGTTGAACTGTCAAAAATCTCCATTCAATCCAGCGGAAGGATTAGTGAGATAAATGTTCGAGCCGGCGACAAGTCCTGGACTAATCTGACGCCGCGCCAGCCATTCCCGCTTAGCGCGCCTCAGATAATCGCTCTGGAAAATCAGGCTGGCGAAGAAGTGCTCACGATTCCTGACTCAGAGGGACTACAACCCGAATCCAGAGATGCTCTAAAGAAAGCCGCCCGCGCGAACAGCTTTATCCTACAGATCAACGGCATAAGCAAAGTGGTGGTAAAGGGTGATGAACTGGAGTGGCACCTCACTACAAATGATGGTCCGACGATCGTGAACACCAAGGGCAGGCGCAACGTCGTTGTCATGGACTCCAAAGTCATACTGATCGATCCACTCGACAACATTTCCGAGATCGATCTCAAAAAAGTAGATTCCAAGAGCTTGAAGGTTCTGAACAAAACAGTATGAGAATAATCATAGAATTCAAATAATTGCCTTAAAACCGACCCCCCTAGCGCAATCCCACGCGCGTGCGTGGAATGATAACTTGATGAGAACCACTGAACTCTATTTGTATTATACAAGCTAGCTTGTATTGTACATATTTTTTAATTGATTTATTACGCTGATTTCGGCGCGATCGCAAGGGGACGCACTTTTCTGTACAGCAGAGCTTGAAACGAGCTCTGTCTGCACCGATTCTTGAGCTAGATCGAAGACGTACTTTCTGCCTTAAGGTACGGTTGCTCTAACATCCGAAGAACTCCGTAACAGTTGTAGAAAGATCGGTTGCCGTTGATGTAGTACTTGACGTACAATCATTTGTCGTCAAAGTTGTTGTGGGCGTGGTTGTGGCAGTCACAGTCGTTGCCGTAATAGTAGTCTGGTAAGTGGTCAAGGTTCCACCATCTGAAGTTGAAGTCGAGGTTGTTGTCGTGGGGATCGTTGAGGTCGCTGTCACGGTCGTGTCGTAAATCGTCGTGGTGCCGCCGTCAGTCGTTGAATAGGTAGTCGTGGTTCCGCCGTTTACGGTCACAGTTGTGGTCGTTGTATCTGTTTCAGTAGAACTCGAGGTCGTTGTGGTAGAAGTCGAGAATGTTATTGTCACTGTCGTAGAAACGGTTTGGGTTGAAATTGAGGTACTCGTGGTCGAAACAGTAAAGGTTGATGTGGATGTTATCGTAGCTGGATCAGTTTCAGTTGAGGTAACAGTAGTAGGCACCGTAGCTGTTTGAGTTGTACTGGTAAGAATTAGCAGCGTTCCCGAAGTTGTTGTGGCAGGAACTGTTGTGGTTGAGGTTGTGGTAGCCGGAATAGTTTGCGTTGAAGTGGTGGATGTCGTTACCGGTACCGTTGTCGTTGAAGTCACAATTGCGGGAACTGTACTCGTCGAAGTAGTAAAGGTCGTTACCGTCGAGGTAGAAGTGACCGGAAGTATGACGGTGGAGGTGGACGTTGAGTTTACGGTCTGTGGAACGGTAGTTGTCGAAGTGACCGTTTGTGGGATCGTAGATGTGGATGTTACCGATGCCGGTATCGTTTGAGTAGATGTAGTTGTGCTTGTTATAGTCTGTGGCACTGTCGTCGTAGAAGTAACGGACAAGGGGACAGTAGTAGTAGCAGTGTTTGTTTTGGTAGAAAATGCGGTCGTAGGAACTGTTGACGTCGAGGTCGTGGTAACTGTTACAGTTCTTGGAATAGTTGCTGTAGATGTTACAGACGCCGGCACCGTTGATGTAGAAGTAGCAGTCTTTGGAACGGTGGTCGTAGATGTTGCCGTGGTCGTGTGAGTTGCGGCTGTAATAGTGCGAGTTGCTCTAGTTGTAGTATGAACCGTGGTCGTTGAGGTTGAGATCGCCGTAGTTTGGATGGTTTGGGTTGAAGTTACGGAGGTTGTCTTGGTAGTGGTCACGGTCGTCGGCACTGAAAATGTAGAAGTCGATGTAGAAGTGACGACCGTTGGAACAGTAGCAGTCGAAGTTACGGTAGAAGCAATCGTCTGCGTTGAGGTTGTAGTTTGAGGAACTGTCGTTGTTTTCGTCACAGTCTGCGGGATTGTTGCGGTGGAGGTTACCGACGTCGGAATTGTTGCAGTTGAAGTAGTCGTAGTCGTGCGAGTCGAGGGGACTACGAATGTCGAGGTAAGCGTAGTTGGGTGTATCGCCGTTGAGGTAAACGTTGTCGAGAAAGTTACCGTGGTGATAATGCAGCAAGCTCCAGAAGTCGTCAGGATGGTTGAGGTCTTCGTCGTTGTGACCGTATGTGTAATGGTCGTGGTTCGTCTAACTGTTATCGCTGCCGCAGCACTGGGATTCTGGATTGACGCCGAAGAGTACATTGAGATCGCGCTGACAAGAACGATCCCGCAGAGGAGAGCGAGCGGAAGGAAACGTTTGCTGGAATATGACATTTCTCCTTTGATCAACCCGTTGTAGTAGTTGCCGTGATCGTGATTGTAGCAGCCGTGGTCACAAACGTCAGAGTGATCGTCGTATCCTTGTTTATCGTGTCAGTCCCGGTTACGGTCGTTACCGTTCCATCAGTCACAGTAACTCTTGACGTATGGGTTGAAGTTACCTGGACGGTCTGCGTTTCCGACTGAGTTTGTGTATCGGTATGAGTAGCCGTCGTCTGGATAGTCCTGGTCGTCGACGCCGGATCCGTGATCGTCTGAGTTGAGTGGGACACGACTGTCGTTGTCCCGACAGTTGACGTCATCCTTGTCGTAATAGTTGGGGATGTGACAGTTGTAGTTACCTGTGCGGTCTGAGTAGTCGTCACAGGCACCGAAACTGTCGCTGTGGCCGTCCCTTGCTCGGTAACCGTCTCAGTGAGCACGTTTGAGATGGTTTGAGTTTCCGTTACACCGGAAGACTCGGTTGTCAGCGTGGTGACGTTCCTTGTGATGACCATGGTGCTTGTTACCTGAGTCGTCACGCCATTGATCGTGGTCTGTTCGAGACTGATCGAGGTTGTATACTCGGTATTCACAACTTGCCTAGTGGTAAGCGAAAGGGCGGTACTAACTCGCGTAGAATAAACGGTTGTGGGAGCCAGGATGGTTGTGAGACTGGTGACCGTGGCCGGACCCTGCTGAGTGGACGTAAGTCCAGTTGATGACGAACTTGTCTGGACTGTGCTGAAGGGATCAATGTATCTCTGAATCCCGATAACTCCAACTGAAATTAACACAATGATCGCAACGGAAACCACCGCGACGGCAATTGACCTTTGCATAAGATTTCCGCCCGCGCTCCTTGCGACGCAGAGGTATTATAGCTAAGAGATTTAATGATTGTTTTTCATCTCGATTGCCCTATATCTTTGCAGAATTTTCTCGGACGCCTAAAGGAACTAATCGCCCAGCTAAGCTCGGCAGATGGCCACTAAAGTAGATGTTTTCCTGCAAGTTATCCGATGATTTCACATCGGGGTTCTGGAACAAAGGCCGCAAGCCCCGTTAAGAAAAAAATCAGAGTGGAAAATCGCAATTCCCTAAAGCGGACGAATATCCGTCTCATGCGATGAGAAAATGAAAACGTTAACCATAAAGGCCTGTGAGATATTAGCGTGCGCTCGAAGAGCCCTTTATGACGTTGCCTAAAGAATTTAGCGTATTCGGCGAAGATTACGGTACCTCGGAATTCAAGTTTGGTGTTGCGACGCTCGGGAACACGCCCGACGCGATCGACTCACGCGGATATTTTCCGGACATGAGAAGCGCGCTGCTCAACTTGAACTCTCGCTCTGGAAAACAAATTTCATCCGGACGAGATGGTCAGATGCTTATTGTTGGACCTCCTGTGGCACAACACCTGGAAGCTCGCCGGGATATCGCCGAGCGCATGGTTTACCCGATGCGAAACGGCGAGATCGAATCAGACGATGAGAGGGCTTGGTTGGTCGTAAAAGAGATCACGAGGTACGGACTCTTGAGGCACGCACCCGAGAAATCGGTTGCTCCAGAGTTCAACGGCTTCAAGAGCGTTGCAGCTCTCTCGGCAACAGCTCCGCGCTACATGTACGACCGTATAATCAGGATTCACAAGGAGATCAATAGCGAGGAAGGCAGAACTCTGACGAGAGCTCTATCCATAATTGCCCAGCCGCTGGCGGTAGCAATTTCCCAAAAGAGGCTCGCCTGCACTGTCTTGGAAGGCGGGCACGGCAACACTCAGGTAGCGCCGGTTAGCAGCGGGGTCATTTTTGGTGCTCAGATCACGCTCAATAGGGGTGGAAGCGACTGCGATCTCATCGCAGCCGAGATTTTGAAGGACGCGGGGTATTCAGACCTAGCCCGCGAGCCTAAGCTCGTCAAAGTGTTCAAGGAAACCCTGGGCCTTGTACCGAAAAATCTCTCAAAGATCATGCAGGAAAAAAACAGCACGCTGTTTGAGACGATTTTCAAGATCCCGTCGACAAAGATCTCAATCGATCTCGGCAAAAACAGCTGGCAGCGATTTTTGATCGGTGAGTACTTCTTCAATCCGAACCACGAGATTTTTGCCTCTTACTACCGGCGTGGCTTCCCAAGACCGGCAGACACGTACAGCGAAGGAAGGGCCGTTCTTGGAACAACCGATCTTGCGGATGTAATCATCCAGTCGGTCCAGAAATGCAGCTTTGAAATCCAGCCCGCTCTCTACCAGAACATTATACTCTCAGGCGGAAACTTTGCATGGAACGTGCCTACGAACCTGACGAACTATGCGGTGAACTCGCCGACGAAGCTCAAGAAAATGCTTGAGGAGAAGGGAATCGCCGGGAGCACAATCGAACTGACGAAAAACCCGGTGTACAACGTGTGGCAGGGTTGCATAGCCTACGGTCTTTACATCCCCGAGAACTACGAGTGGGACTGGGACACGCGGGAAGGCTGGTTGCAGCTAATCGCTTCTGGAAACACTCCAACCGAGCACGACATCAGCGCCGAGATTTAGGCACAATCTCACTTTTTGGGCGGGACGTAGGCGGAAAAGACGTCATCCGGTGACGGCGCTTCCGAAAAGGAAGAAGGAGAAATAGTTCCCAGAGGGTATCAGGGTTCCCGGCAGGCTAGCTCGGGCGAGCTGGTGATAATCCCGCTGGGGATCGTTTTTGGGATCTCGCTCGTCATCTTTCTTTACATGGCGGGATACTCTTGGTACCTCGGCGGTCTGGCCGTCAACCAGAGTATTCCATGGCTGTACTCTTCTGCCGTGATCTCGGGCGCAAGTCTGTTTATACTCAGTAACATCTACTATTCCAAAAGACACAAGGGATACTCCGCTGCGCAGAGGTACCTGCTCTCAACGTTCGATCTAACGGCTTACTTTTGTGTTATAGTCCTCGTCCTTTGGGGACTGGTACTTCCAATCCTCCACCCGATCAACTCGCCGGATTTCCAGCTATACCTGTTCGGTCAGAAGAGCCTGACTCTGGGGCTTTACACCGGCCTCGTTCTTGGCTCACTTGTAGTAGTCTTCCGGGGTGCACTGCAATTTTTGATTACGCGATCCTCAAACACCGTCATGATCATTCAGGCCCCCAAAACGCCTCAACTGGCAAGTCTGAGCGAGACAAAGGAAAAGAAATCACTTGAAGACAGCCTCTCGCTAATACGCTCCGAGATTGCGATGCTGAGGGAGGAAATCTCATCACTCAGCACAGGCAGGGTATGGACAAAGAGCGCGGCCGCACCCAATCCATCCGAGGATAACTCTTGGTCAATGGGAGACTCGGATGCGATCTCGTTTCCCTTCTCCCAGATGCGTGCTTCAGCATCTGCCCCTCCAGTCCAGGAGCGGACAATTACAGATGGTCTAACCAGCAATGCAGGTGTCCAAAAAGCAGTTCCCTTTGCGCAAGAGTACGAGCCGACCACGGGCGACATTCAACTTCCAGACTCTGCGAGAGATAATCCATGGGCTTCGGTGCTTTCTATGAGGGAAGCGAGAATATCGATCCCTTCACCACCTCCAGTCGTTCAACAACCGGAAGAGAAGGAGACGAAAAAACCAGCAGCTACGACAAGTAAGAAATCGCGAAGATCAAGATCAAACAAGAAATCTGAAGCAGCTACGAAGCCCTCTACACCGGTCCCGGAAATTGCGGATCCGCAGTTGACGACCGTTCCGCCGCCAACATCCCAAGAAACAAAAAACCCGTAAACATTGCGATACTTCCTCCAAAAGAGCAACACTATTACCGTATCCTTTCTATCTGAATTCAGTATTGCAGATGAGACTTGTTCAGTTCAGGGATCTCGATGGATCGAGAAAGGTTGCGAGGGCCGACGGTGATGGTCTTCGACTTGTGGAGCACACGACGTCAGTTTACGACCTGGTTTTAGAAGCCTCGCGATCAAACAAAAGTCTCGAAGGAATAGTTCTTGAAAAGTTGAGCCACGGCGAACCAATTGATTACGACAAAGTAATCTCGGATAATCGCCTGCTCGCGCCTTTGGATCATCCAGATCCGGCTCATTGTATGGTCAGCGGAACCGGACTCGACCATCTCGGCAGCGCACTAGCACGTGATGCGATGCACGCCAATCCGGACAAAGAATCGGATTCAATGAAAATGTTCAGAACGGGACTTGAGGGAGGCAAGCCAAAGTCCGGTGAAATCGGTTCACAGCCAGAGTGGTTTTACAAGGGAGACGGCAGCTCTATTGTCCCGCCCGGACATCCGCTCCAGCTTCCAAGCTTCGCGCTTGACGGTGGAGAAGAGGCAGAGATCGTGGGACTGTACGTAATTTCAGATTCGGGCGAGGTTCTGAGAGTTGGATTTGCACTCGGAAACGAGTACTCGGATCACGTTCTCGAAAGGCAGAATTACCTGTATCTCGCGCACTCAAAGCTTAGAGATTGCTCGATCGGACCCGAGCTGCTGGTTGGTCGTCTCCCGGCTAGCGTTAGTGGGAATGTCCGAATAGTTCGAGGTGATGAGACGATCTGGTCCAGCCCATTCCAGACTGGAGAGACTAACATGACGCACAGTATATCTAACATTGAATATCATCACTTCAAGTACAGGAGATTTAGGCAGCCCGGCGATGTTCATTGCCATTTTTTTGGCGCATCAATTCTCAGTTTTTCTTCCGGGACTAGAGCAAAACCGGGAGATGTTTTTGAAATTTCTTCACCCGAGTTTGGTTGCCCACTTAGAAATTCAGTTGCAAGGGAAAATGCCGGATCGCCGACTATCCGAGATATTTAGTAGACAGATTGACGAAATGAAAATTATGTTTAATCCTCCTCGAGTAAATCAGTCTCGAACGCCACCGCCTTGTCCGGCGTCGAAGCATAAATCACGTAATGATGATTTCTTACCAGCCCCGCGATCCATTCATTTCGCATCGTCGGCTCCAGTTTATGCACGTCGTAGAAGCACATCTGCGCGTTATCAAACTCGGGAAAATGCTTCTGACCCATTCTCTCCACTTCCATTCCCTGCATCATTCCGGGCTTTGATTCAATGTCCATTATAGTTCTGCCTGCAAACCTGAACGGTCCTTTCATCCCCTGAGTTGATGCCGCCCTAAAGGTTTTGAGAAGGTCGAGCGGGTTCAAACTGTCGCCGCTTGCCGGCTGCGTCTTGATTATTCTCAGAGAATTCGATTGTTTGTATTTATCGACGTCAATGCTCTGTGCGCGCAATCTGCTTTCGACGGCCTCGGGTTCTTCATCCGTGAAATAAATGCAGGATTGTCCTTTTTCAAGACCCTTCTGGAAGTAGCGGGCAATGATCAAATTTCCGTACTTTTCATCATCGTAAAGCAGCACGATGTGATTGTTCCCCTCAAGCTTGTCAAGGAATTTCACTGGATGGTACTCGCTTGCTTTTTCATTGCTCATTGAATATCCACTCCTTCAAAAAACTCCCGCCAGATACTTCACGCCCATATCCGACAGGAAATCTTTGATTCTATCGTAATCCTGCAAGAAATCGCGCCCCTTGTCCGTTATTGCGAGCGGATTTTGCGTGATCATATTTCTACCCTCCATTTCGACAAGGTACCGCGTCAGCTTGTCGTATGCGAGATTGCTGAGCGATTGTACGCGTGTTGGCCTTACCTCTCCGTTTATCAGCTCGAATTTGATCGCGCGCAGAATATCATTGTAAATCTCCATCTTGCTGCGCTTCGGCTTCGGCATTAGTATTGATCACGATCGGTTATTAACGAGCCTCCCCTAAGGGAGTTTTTCTGTTTCATGATTTCAATTTGGGCTTATGAGGGTTACCGCCGACTCCCCTAAGGGCGGAACTCACTTTATACTACCCAGCGATTCTTCCCCGCATGAGTCAGATCGTATTCAAGAACATTGTGAGCGAGGTCAGTGGCTTTGTTAAAAGTGCAAACCAGCCTATTGTGCCGCAAACTCTCGGTGCAAAGGAGGTATCAGTAATGACGTCGAAAAAAGAGCACATTCCAGAACTCGATGTGGGAATCCGCCGCAACGGCGAAGTGAAATTGTATCCTTTCACTGATTTTTTCAAAGGCTTTGAGAAAGTCGATGCGGTAAAGGCAACTTTCGGATCAAAAACCGAAGAGATCTTGAAGAACCTCAAGGTAGAATTTTTCTCATTCAAGTATGGCTACATGGCGGTTAGCGATATTGATGGGCATTTGATAGTAAGCACCCACCATTTGAAGAATAGCAGCTTCAGGGTGCTTTACCTGGATGTGATCCATGAGCTCGTCCACGTACGCCAGTTCATGGAGGGAAAACAGCTCTTCAATTCCGAATACGAGTACGTCGACAATCCAACTGAAATCGAAGCGTACAGGCACGCCGTAAAAGAAGCAAAGCGGCTCGGGATGACTGAGATAGAAATCGTCGAGTACCTGAAGGTTGAGTGGATCGATGAGGCCGCGCTCGGAAGACTAGTTGAATCAGTTGGTCTGACGAGAGCGTAATTGAGTTGAAATCCAAGATGAGCGAAACAATCGAAGGCACGATCGTTCAAGATAAAACTAATGCTCAATCGCATCATCCAGGACTGGTCTTTGCGCTAATCATCGCGGCCGTTTTCCTTGACGTTATCGATTACTCCATAGTCCAGGTTGCTCTGCCAACTATTCGGACGCAATTCTTGGTCTCACTCGCCGACAGCCAGTGGATAGTTGGGGCGTACGGTCTGACGATGGCAGGCTTTCTAATGCTAAGCGGTAGAGCGGGAGATATTTACGGACAAAAGAAGCTCTTCATCACCGGAATTGTACTATTCACACTATCTTCGCTGTTCGGCGGTCTTGCACCTTCTCTAATCATTTTGATTGTCGCAAGAGCTTTGCAGGGAATAGGTGCAGCGATTTCCACTGTAACCGCATTCTCAATTTTCATTTCGATCTTTCCCGAGGGCAAGGAACGGAACAGAGCCCTTGGAGTAATTGTCGCGGTATTGTCAGCAGGATTTGCAGCCGGATCCATTGCAGGCGGGATTCTTACAGCCACGCTCGGCTGGAGGTCGGTCCTCTTCGTCAACGTGCCAATAGGAGCTGTTGCATCACTGCTTTCGCTGAAATATCTTCCCCGCAGTGGAGGTCGCCTGGCCGGTGCACGTCTGGATCTTCCCGGCGCACTTTCAGTAACAAGCGGCTTGATTCTCCTCGTTTATGCCCTGACTAACGCCGCAACCGTGGGCTTTGCATCGATAGAGACTGCATTTCCACTCGCGCTTTCAGCAATTCTGCTGCTCGGATTCATTGCAATCGAGTCGCGTTCTTCATCGCCTTTAATGCCTCTCGGTTTTCTGCGCCGCGGCAGCGTCTTCAACGCCAACTTGCTCGCGCTGATTCTTTCCTCGATCATGGGAGGGATGGGCTTCATCCTGACAATATATCTCCAGCAGATTCTGGGTTACTCGGCATTATCGGCGGGTCTTGAATTTCTCCCGCCTGCTGCAATATTCATAGTTCTTGGCGGCTGGGGATCGTCGCGGCTGGTAATGCGGTTTGGAATCAGAAAAGTGCTCGTCACTTCAACCGCGTTGATTGCAGCTGGCTGCGCGCTGCTCACTCAAATTTCTTCCACAGGTTCTTACTTTGATGTATTGCCCGGGATGCTGCTCTGGTCAGTGGGCGCTAGCGTCGGACTGCCAGCTCTCAGCATTGCCGCCCTTGCCGGTACAAAACCTGGTGAAGAAGGTCTAGCCTCTGGATTGATCAGTACTTCCCAGCGGGTCGGCTTTCCTCTGGGATTGGGAATACTTCTGACGATTGCCAGTCTGACTGACTCGCCGGCAGATTCACTTGCGTCCGCAGCTTCAACAGTACAAGGATTCCACTTGGCTTTTCTCGTTTCAGCTCTTGTGGGAGTACTGGGAATTGTGATTGCCCTTAGAATTAAGGGCGGCCCGGCACAACCCTTCAGAGAGACTGACTCCGAAAAGATTGGGAGTATGATCTAAAACCGGAATGCGGAAATTAATTGTTTCAAGTCTAATGTCACTCGACGGCTTCGTCGCAGGATTGAATGGAGAACTGGACTGGTTTGTGTACGAAGGATTCCTAAAGGGGACGGAGTTCGGAGAGTACGAGAAGGGAGGAAGCAACTAAGATAAAAAATATCGAGTGATCTGGTCGTCCAATGTACGGAAGTGTCGTGAAGACGCCGAAGAGATGATCCATATGAACACGGCGATTACGGAAGATGGACAGTAAAATCTTGCTGATTGATCCGCTCGAAAACATTTACGAGATCGACCTGACAAAAGTTAATGCGGAGTTTGAAAGTTCTAAACAAAACAGTATGAGATCAATCGTAGAATTCAAATAATTGCTTTAAAACCGACCCCCCTCTGATCAATCCATCCGGGAGCGTGCGAAAAGTAATTTCGTTTTTGTGGATCCATTGAAATTTATTTGCTCTATTATGCCATTTTCGGCGCGATCGCAAGGGGACACACTTTTCTGTACAGCAGAGCTTTAAACGAGCTCTGTTTGCGCTGACTTATGATTCAGTGAGTATTCTCGTTGATCTAAGAATGCGACCCCCCAGTTTTTTCGATATTTATTATCACCCGGAAAAGATCGTTATCACGACATTACCCTTTTTGCGTCCACTCTCGACGTACCTGTGAGCTTCGGGAATTTGTTCGAGCGGATAATGCCTGTCAATGATCGGTTTTATCTTGCCCGCCTCGATTAGCTCTTTCAGATAGTTCAAATCTTCTGCTTTTTGCTTCGCTGCTCCAAATATCACTTTTTTCTTCCCTGTCCTTGAAGTCCATGACCCCCGGATCATCTGCGGCACCGTCGGATTAGCCAACAGCAAAAGTCCACCTGGATTGAGCGATCCTAGACAGCCTGAAAACGAAATCTTGCCTGTCACATCCAAAATAGCATCATATGATTGGCCATTTTTCGTAAAATCTTCTTTTGTATAATCGATGACCTGGTCTACCCCGATCGAGTGCAGCACGTCCAGCTTTTCCGCACTATCCACACCAGTTACTTTAGCCCCAAAATATCTGGCAAGCTGTACTGCGAAAGTACCTATACTTCCGCCCGCCCCATTAACTAAGATCTTTTGTTCTCTCTGGATGTTTCCCCTCTTTAGAAAATGCAGCGCCTCAAGTCCCCCAACAGGAACCGCGGTAGCTTCCTCAAAGGTCATGCTAGGTGGTTTTGTTACCATCACCTGGGTTTCAGATCTTGCGGGCAGGCATACGTACTCGGCATAAGCGCCCAGACTGAAGCCAGTAGTCCCGAAAACCTGGTCGCCTTTCTTGAACTGCTTTACCTCCGTGCCAATCGATTCAATTTCTCCGGCAAACTCTTGCCCTAAGATTTTTCTCCTTGGTCCCCGGAAACCAAACCCGATCCGCGCAATGAATTGCCATGAAAGAGGAAGCCTCATCCCTCGCAGCTCGCAATCTCCCGCTGATACCGATGCCGCGTGGACTCGAATTAGCACTTCGTTGGATTTGGGTGTGGGCTTTTCCACTTCCCTAAGTTGAAGAACATCCGGCGATCCGTATTTTGTACAGATAATCGCTTTCATGACCGCATTTGATCGAAGCTCCCGCAGTTTGGACGCCGAATCGAGACCATTTTTTCAAGCTCAAAAGCTCCACCAGTTGCGGAACTGATGGATGCTGCTGTTTTACGAGACAAACGTCACAGTGTTGAAGAACGGCACGGAAGATTGGCCAGCCCATAGCGGGTCAAGCAGGAAACCCCTGACAACGTTCTTGTTGTAGACGCTTGAGCCACCCGGCGGGATCCAGGCTTTGGAAACACCGATCCAGGCGTAGGGCGCGTCGATGTATAGCTGCTTCTGTGCTGCAGTGCAAACTTTCTGTATGTAGCTCACGTTGTTCGATTGGGTAAAGGAGTTCACGCACGTCTGCACGACGGGATTATAGTAAGCTGCATAGTTTCCCCAGACTGAGGCGTTGCTCACAAAGGCCTGCCAGTAGTCGGCAGGAGTAAGCGCGCCAGGTCCCCAACCACTACCAGCATTCACAAAGTCGAGCTGACCTATTTGCCCGGCATTCTGAACGTTAGTCAGGTAGTTTCCCATGGGAGCGAGAGTCTGAGCTGTTGTAAGAACTTGCAGATTGACGGTTATTCCGATCTGCGCTAGATCCGCCTGGATTACTTCTGCGGCGTTGGTACACGCATCACATCCTGACCAGATCCTCATTAGAAAATTGGGCATGTTCGTGACGTTAGCCGCCTTGATGTCCTGCTGTGCCAGAGTGAGATTGTATTGATACGGCGTCAGATTGCCGAGATCGTAGAACTGGCTGAAGGCCGGATACTCGGGACCAACGTAGGGGGTGACAAGACCGAGGTACGCCTTTGCATAGAGGTCGGTATAATTGATCGCGTGAACGATTGCCTGCCTAACAAGCGTCATGTTTGTTGGGTACTCGGCCGTTTCAAGTCCAAGCAGCATAACCTGTCCGCCCCAGGACGGCTGCGAAACGTAGGAGTATTGCGAATTTGACGTTACTAGTCCCCAGTCGCTTGCTTGCACGTCCGAAATCTGGGAAACACCTGTAGAAAGATCAGTGTATCTTGCAAGGTCGTCAGCTTTATAGTAAATTACTACGTTTTTCGCGTGTCCGGGATCAAAGATGGGCTGCAACGCCAACTGCTGGACAGTCAGATTGTTGCCCCAGTAATTCGGATTTTGGGCGAACTTGATGTACGAGTTTTCTGAAATCTGGGTTACAACGTACGGACCGGTTCCCGGAAGCGGGTGCTGGTTAAAGTACGAGTTGACACTTGTAGCGTTACCAAACCCTCCGTTATCCAGAAGATATTGCGCGTCGTAGATCAATCCCTGAAAGCCGACCAGGGTACCTGGGAACCAAATGAATGGAACTTTCAGCCTGAAGACGATCTGATCCGGAGAAGTTACGTAAATCGGCCAGGAACTGTTTTGCATTATGGATAGACCTTGTCCGGTCGGGTTCACCACTCCGCCGGTAGAGTTGATTATTCCGACAGTAGCCTTCCCGAAGCTCACGTTGCTCATGTCGAACAGGTTATACTCCATCCACCAGTTTGAACCGTTAGCCTGTAGATAGTAGTAACCATACTCCTGTAGCCAAACGTTGTACGCGTTAAGCAGGGTCCCGTCCGAAAAGTGTACGCCCTGCCTCAGATTGAACGTGTAAGTTGCACCGTCCGGAGAAACAGTCCAATTTGATGCAAGACCTGGGAGGTACTGAATCACGCCTTGATTGTATTCGGCGGATTCATTGACCGAGACAAGTGGCTGGTTTACAGTGTACATTAGATAATCAGGCCAGGGACCTGTCGCGCCAATTGCCCAAAGCTGGTTGAAATCTGCTGGAATTGGCCAGTTCCAGACGTCCATAACGAGATTCTGGTGGAATGCACTGGAACTGCTATTGGAAGAGGAGCTCGAAGAAGACGATGTAGAGGAACTTCCGATTGAGCTAGAAGACGATGATGAAGAGGAGGAAGATGACGAAGAAGAGGACGTTGTCTGAGAGGACGAACTTCCCGTCGATGTCGCAGCCGAAGAAGTTGTAGACGGAGAAGATGTCGTTTGAGATGATGAGCTAGTGGTCGAGGATTTCGAAAGTAACAATGCATAACCGCCGACCGCGGCTACAATAACAACGATAACAACAACAACTGCGATGCCAGTAGAAATTCCTCGATTCCTTTTCTTTCCAAGATTAGCTCGGAGTGACAATATTGCCCGTGAAACCTCCAAACTATTTATACATTGTATAGCATTGCGATAACATTCCAAGAGATTACTGAACACTCGATTAAGGGAAGATCTGCTTTTGGTATCCCTAACTCAGTA
>JABDCJ010000049.1 GCA_013288145.1 Nitrososphaerota archaeon
TTGTTAAACCGCAGTAATTCAGGGACAGCAGAGGAAGTGAGTTAGTCAAGAATCTTGCCTCGCGATCTAAATGAACGAATTGTTAGTGCAACTACGCGGGGATTGGAACGCATGGGAAAGAGTGTAAGTACAGTTTCCTATTGGAAATTTAAGCAGGATACCGGTTTGGAACCAAGCAGCATCCCTACAAGATCTAAGGAATTCTCAAGCTGCATGTCAAAACTATTCGGACCCGGATATCCAATAGTCGAGATCTCAATCGCAAAAGAGCTCAAAGAGGAGTTTGAAATGCAAAAGGTTCACACCAGCAATTTCAATGAACTTGTTGCTACGATCCGAAATGACGCCCTGAAGCGTTCATTATAGCTTTCTCGTCTATCTGCGGAGCATTTTTGAAACTATCTTATCAGGGCAGAATTGAGTAGGACAATCAATTCTGAAACAATGTGAATCGAGTCCACAGCCTAATTTCTGTGATTAACGCTAAGTTTCTTTCGTGACGGAATCAAAGCAGGACCAGGTACCCTTGTGGCAGGCAACTCCTACTTGGTCAACCAGATAGAGGAGAGTATCTTTGTCGCAGTCGGTGTCAATCTTTTTTATTTTCTGCTAGCTCCGAAACGAGCGCGGGATTTTTGACCGCGCCGGTGTTGATGCTGACTTTGTCCGACCTGGATCTACTCCAGTAGTGAGCAACGCCGGTTGTAAATGACAGGTGAAGGGCTTCCTTGTTCGCATAAGCAAGCATTAGGACGTCTTTCGTCTTCTGGTCCTGCACTACGACCGGAACAAGACCTTCTCCTTTTGAGAAATCTATTCCCTCAACAAACTTTTCCACGTTCTCGTTGTTTCCTGCCATTTCTCTATTCATATCCTAACCCTAATTCGCTCTTTTCGGAGCCACTTTTTCACCTGATTGACAGTGACGCCGTCATAGTGGAAGATTGAGGCTGCCAGAGCAGCATCAGCAGAATCTCGACCCTTCAGTATTCCGACGAAATCAGAAATCTTCCCGCAACCGCCGCTAGCTATCACCGGAATAGAAGTTTCCGAAACAATAGCTCTAGTTAGTTCGAGATCGAAGCCCAGCTTCGTCCCGTCGCGATCGATCGACGTAAGAAGAATTTCGCCTGCGCCCATCCGCTCGACTTTCTTTGCCCATTCTACTGCGTCCAAACCCGCGTCTGTCTTTCCCCCGTAAGTGCAGACGGTGAATCCCGAAGTCGGAATAGAGTTTCTTTTCGCGTCGATGGCAACCACCACGCACTGGTTGCCAAAGATTTCCGCTAGCTCCGAAACGAGCGCGGGATTTTTGACCGCGCCGGTGTTGATGCTGACTTTGTCCGCTCCGTTGGAGAGAACAGTTCTAGCATCTGAAACGGAAGAAATCCCGCCGCCGATAGTGAATGGTATGTCTAATTCTTTTGCAATCCGTCTTACCAGCTTTGTCCGAGCGCTTCTTTTTTCTTGAGAGGCGGCAATGTCCAAGAATAGCAATTCGTCGGCACCTTCTTTGCAATACTTCTTTGCGAGCTCGACGGGATCGCCTGCGAACTTGAGAGATTCGAAATTTGTTCCCTTTACAACACTGCCATTCTTTACATCAAGGCAAGGTATAATCCTCTTAGCGAGAGGCAAGGATTGACTCACTCCTCCGAAAAACTGAGAGCGACATTTTTTCTTCGTATAGACCCTTACCGATTATAGCTTCGTCGACTTTGATTCGCTCTAAATCAGCAAGATCATCTACATTTGAAACTCCTCCACTTGCGATAATTTTGCCTGAATCGCCCAAAGACTTCTTGAATATCTCGAGGTTTTCTACGTCGGGGCCCTCCATCATTCCATCTCGTTCTATGGCCGTTAGCAGAAAATTTCTGAATCCCAATTTTGAAAATCTAGCTACAGCATCTAGAGCAGTTTCGACCTGCTCGGTTTTCCAACCCATGGTCTTGACGCGACCGCGAAGGTCATAATCGAGCGCGAGCACCACGGCTTCGGAACCCAGTGAATTCAAGATCTCGAGGGAAATTTCCGGACTCGAATATGCTACTGATCCGATTACAATTCTTTTAGCTCCTCGATCAATCAGTCGTCTAGCTGTTTCCACCTGTCTTATTCCGCCAGCGATTTGAAGACAAGTAGCATGCACTATTTGTCCAAGCAGGAGATCTATTACTAGTTTATTTTGGTCTGCATCGCCGCGAATGGCAGCGTCGAGATCAACGATGTGGATCACTGTGGCTCCGGAAGCGACAAATTTCTTGGCAGTTTCGAGGGGATCTCGAGAGTAGACGTGTGCGCGATTCAGATCTCCTTTTTCTAGCCTTACAACGTTTCCTCCAAAGAGGTCTATTGCCGGTATCACAATCATAGAAATCTCGCCTCAAGTCTTATAGTAGGTTTGAACGGTGTTAACAAAACTTGAAATTAGTTCGAAACCGAATCCGCCGGACTTTTCCGGGTGGTATTGAGTTCCCAAGATATTATCTTGCATCACAATCGAGGGAAACTCTGTCGAACCATAACTTGTCGTTGCAGTGATTATCGAGTCGTCCTCGGGTCTCGGATAGAATGAATGTGCGAAGTACGCCCAGCCGGCTGAAGGTAAACCTAAAGCGTGTCTTGAATTTTTTTCAAGCAAGACACGGTTCCATCCCATGTGGGGGACCTTCAATCCATTTTCAGAATCAAAACGAAGGACAGTGCCTTTGAATAATCCAATACCTGATCCCTTCCCTTCTTCACTTTGTTCGAACATTAACTGCATCCCAAGACAGATTCCGAATAACGGCAGTCCTTTCTTTGCATCCTTCGCTATGGTCTTCTTGAATTTGCTCATGATTTGTTGTGCCGAAGAAAAACTGCCGACGCCGGGCAAGATCAATCCGTCAACTGCGCCGCTCTCGTATTTGGAAGCAATTTTGATCCTAGAGCCAGGCGAAGCTTTTCGGAGAGCAGTCTGTATGCTGAAAAGGTTCCCCGAACCATAATCCAGAATTTGTATTGCTGTCGCGCTACATCGAACCCTTGGAACTTGGAATTGATCCTCGGCGGGGATCTCGCTCTACTGCGAGTCGGAGAGCAAGAGCTAGTGCCTTGAAGCAAGCCTCAATCTTATGGTGGTCATTTGAGCCGTATTCGATCCTCAAATGCATTGTACATTGAATAGAGTCGCAGAGCGATGAGAAAAAGTGAGTCGCGTCCTCTCTTGGGAGGTCTTCGATCGAATTTCTCTTGATTTCGATGTTTGTTTCAACAAAGTATCGACGCTTCACAAGATCAATCGAAGCGAAGGCTAGAGCCTCGTCCATGGGTACGAATGCGGACCCGAACCTTCTGATACCGTTTCGGTCGCCGAGTGCGTCTGAAATGCATTTTCCCAGTGCGAGGGCGGTATCTTCTACAATGTGATGCTGCAAATCTCCATCCGCTGTCAGTTCTACGTCGAAGAGGCTGTGCGTTGAAAATGCTGAGATCATATGATCTAGAAATTTAGTGCCAGTCGAAACCTGATTCTTGCCTGTGCCGTCTAGATTAACCGAAACTTTGATCCGAGTTTCTTTGGTTTTGGTCTCAACGGTCACTGAGCGGCTCTTGTCCGAAGAAGCCAAGATATTCAAGCAGTCCTCCTCAATGCGTACAAAAGTTTCCTGTTTGCCTCCGCCGATCCTACTGTTATTCTCAGAAACTCTCTCTTCTCCTTTCCGAGATCTGGGAGATACTTCACAGCGATTGCGTAGTTTGTTAGCAATTCCTCGGCGATTTTTTTTGCTCCATTTGCTTGCACTAGAACGAAATTAGTATCGGATCTAGGCATAACATGAAGTGCAGGACCAAGTTTTTGTAAGGATGAAATCAGCTCCTCCCGGAAATTCTTTGTCTTCTGGGCCCACTCGAGCACTACATCTTTTCTCCTCATTAGCTCAAGTCCCATTGAGATGGATAAACCGGTGACAGGATACGGATACTGAAAATTGTCGTTAAAGCGCTGGATGAACTCGGTGTTGGAAGATAGTATGTAGCCCAGTCTCAACGATGCGAGTGCGAATGCCTTCGAAAAAGTACGGAGCAACACCAGATTGCTGTTAGATTTCATTAGTTGTTTCGAGGCGTCATACCTCGCGTATTCGACGTATGCTTCATCGACGATTACAGTCTTTTCTTGGGCCGATTCTAGGATCTCTTGTATTTGCTGAATGGAATACTGGATCCCCGTGGGATTGTTTGGCGAAACAATAACGATCAGCTTCACGCTCTTTTGTTTCAATGATTCCTTCAATGAGGACAGCCGGAGGTAGAATGGATCTTTCGCCGTGGAAGGACCCAGCCAGATTTCTCTAAGCTTCGAGCCTTGACGTTGAGCAAAGATCGAATACATGGAAAAAGTCGGAGAAACGACCAATACGGTATCAGACGACTTTGGTACAAACATCCGGAATATCAAATCAATCAGCTGGTCACTGCCGGTGCCAATTGCAACTGATGCTGCGGAGCATCCACAGTACTTTGCTATTTGCTGGTTTAGCTCTATTGAATCGCCCTCATCTATAGCTGATGGGTACACCCTCGGATCATATTCGTCGGTACATTTTGCGAGGATTGATCGCATCACGTTTTTGGGGAAGACGATGTTCTCGTTCAGGTTCATCCTCAGCAGTTCTTTCTTACCGTAATCGATCCTTAAGGGCGATTGTAGGTAGCTGGTAGGAGATTCCTTCGTCATTATCTAGCTCAAATTCCTTGATACTGTCTCGCCAGATTTCCGAACTCGTTTCACTATCATAGTATACGGTTTGCCCGTTGTTCGAAACACTCCAGATTACCCCGGCTCCTTCTAGGAACCGTTGCCGTAAGACTCTATCTCTTCAAGAGGCAGAATTTGCCGTGGCTCATGCACTACCAGACCCTGCGAGAGCTTCCTCAAAGTAGGAACCGCCTTTATCAGGTAATCCTTATCGATTATGGTATTGACCGAGAACCAATCTTCATCAGATAATTTGCTGATGGTTGGGTTCTTTAGGGCGGGCAGCAACGCAAGCAGCTTCTCAAGGTTGTCTTTGTGAACGTTTACGAATATATGGAGCTTCTTTGAACCCTCGACGACTCCTCTAAGCATGGACATTATGTCCAAAATCTTTTCCCTCTTTTCGGAATCCGAAAGTGCCTCCGGGCTCGCAACTAGTTGCGCAGTTGACTGCAAGATTGTTTCTATCGGGAGGAGGCCATTTTGCTCCAGCGTGGTACCTGTTTCGACGACGTCCATGATTGCGTCCGCGTCTTCCGGTGGCTTGGCTTCTGTTGCGCCAAACGAGAGGTAGATGCTCGCAAGCTCGTTGTCACCTTTAGTCCACCAGGGTGTCACCTGCTTTGGAATTTTTTGTCCGAAGAAATCCGAATAGAACGGAAGCGATCTCAGATATTCTGAAGCAATGTTAAGATACTCAGTTGAGATCCTGAATTTTCTCCCGTCCTCCCAGTAGCTTTTGCAAATCTCGGCAAAGGACTTGTTCGCTATTGATTTTGGAACAGCCATGACAAGCCGGACTGCTCCGTACTCGAGATCAAGAATACTCCTGACCTTTGCACCTGTCTCTTTGATCCAGTCCGACCCCGTTATGCCTAGATCCTGATCTCCTTCAGCGACGAATTGTGGAATTTCCTGCGGCCTCAGAATCTTGATCTCAATATCCGGATCGTTGATCTTGGGCCGATAGGTCCTGTCCTGTCCCCTGATCTTGTAACCTGCCCTGTCAAAGAAAGTGAAAGTGGCTTTCTCTAGCGAGCCCTTCGGTAAGGCAAGCTTGATCAATTTCCCATCTGAACTCATTTGCTACGCTAAGCTCCAGGGTAGAAATGAGACAGAGGAAATGCTTTGAGATACGAATGGATATAGAATAGACTGGTAGAAGAAGCTCAGACAGACATCAATGAAGGCAAACACCGTGTATGAAGACAGTCACCTTTAGACAACCGACATTGCACCGGAGGCAACTCTCTTGCGGTGGACTATTAAGCCTTGTTTTCACTTGGAGAAATCGAGATCTCAAAATTCTACAGAGGGCCGTTCTGCCAGATTCCAAACACATTTCCCGCCGGATCGCGAAACTTGGCAACCCACAGTTCTCCTTCCTGATAGGGTTCTCTCACGATAGTTCCACCTTGCGTACGAATTTTTTCCATGACGTTCCTCACACTGTTGACGTAAATGTAGGGAATTACGCCCGCTTCTCCGACGACCGGAATGTCAGTCTTCCAGTGGCCGATTACATGTCCCGTTCCGTCCTCGAAGCTGGGTGTTTGAGGATCCTCCCGGACTTTCCAGCTGAACACTTTGTGATAGAATGCCGCGGATTTAGCAGCGTCAATTGCAGGTATTCTGAGATAGGAAATCCCATTCGGTCTGAAAACCGGATTAACTAAAGTCATTCCGTACACGCCTAACTTCTGTGAACATGCTCGTGATAGTGCTCGACCGGCACCAAAGACCCGAATGCGCGTTGTACAACCTCGTTCATAGCTGGATGGATGTGAATTGCTTCATCAATTATTTCTGCACTTCGCGACGGGGCATACATCACGTTGATGATCTCCTGGATCAAAACCGAGGCTTGTGGTCCGATGAGATGGGCGCCGAGGATTTCATTGTTTGATCCGTTTACGATTACCTTCACAAAATAGTCCTTCACGTTCATCGCTTCTCCCTTGGCAGTGTTCTCATATAGATAGAACCCAACCAGTACTTTCTCCTTTCCAATTTTTTGTACGGCATCCTTCTCTCTCATACCCACACTTGCAATCTCAGGATAAGTAAAGACCGCGTGTGGAACGGCGTGATAGTCAACCTTTACCTTTCTTTTCAAAACGGCATTGAGGTAAGCGATTTCAGACTCATAGTTCGCCATATGACGAAAGAGATAGCGACCTTGCGCGTCACCAAAAGCCCAGACGTTCGGCTGCGATGTCTGGAGATAATCGTCCACATGGATCCACCCGTCTTTGGTAGTTTTTACTCCGCCCCTCTCGGGATGAAGTATATCTGTAAGAGGCCCTCTGCCACAAGCGATCATGATCTCTTCTGCGTCAACCTGGATTGTCTTGCCATTCTCCCTGTTTCGGGCAATCAGCTGCTTAACTCCGCTTGTCGCCTTTGCCTCAATTACCTCGTGGTCCGTGATTATCTTCATGTATCTTTGAAACACTTTTTTTGCAAGATCTGAGATCTCGGGTTCTTCATCCGGCAGAAAGTGTGAATTTCTCCCAACGATAGTAACATCTGATCCCATTGCGCTGAAAAAGTGGCCAAACTCCGCCGCGATGTAGCCGCCGCCGACAATTGCAATGCTTTTCGGAAGTTTTGTCAGTTTGAATGCGCTGTCACTCGTAAGGTAGCCAACTTGATCTAATCCCTTGATATCTGGAATAATCACTCTGGATCCTAGCGTTAGAAAAATCATCACTGATTTGATCGTCTCCTTTCCGACCTTCATTGTGTATGGGGAAACAAACTCTGCAATGTCGTGATAGTAGTCAATGTTCTCGGACGACGACAGTCCCGTACGAATAGATTCGATGTCTTTGTCGATTAATGACCGCATCCTTTCCATTATCTTAAGAAAATCAATCTTCTTGATTTCCGTTTCAACGCCTAACTCATTTGCCTCCTCGATCAGTCTCACGAGCTCTGCTAGATAAAGAAGGATCTTTGAGGGTATGCAACCGCGAGTAAGACAAATGCCTCCAGGTTCGTCCTTGTCGATTACGGCGATCTTGATTTTGGGATTAGATTGAATCAGAGGATCTATCAGATTGGTTGCAGAACCGCTTCCGATTATTATCAGATCGTAATCTTTCAATTCAGGCTAAGAGAGGACACCAACAGCAACTTATAAGTTACCATATTCTCGAGTGCGAACCTGACTGACATTTTGAGCGCTGCGGCGGATAACTTTCCCAGGTGGACAATACCGAAGCGAGAGCGGCTTGACGGTCAGACCAATCTCCACATTTCTGCGTTCAATCTCGTAAGGAAAAGCGTCAAGGATCCTAATTCAGTGCTCTTTGTCAAAGCCGGTCCCAAGTTTCCTGTCTCCTTCAAGAGAGAAAAGTGGCTGCTTCCTGCGGCGATAATGGATTTCGGTGAGAAGCCAAGGGAAGTTGCAAAAAGAGTTCTAGACGAGCAATTGACGAACGTCGATTATCTAATTCCAAATTATCTTTCGATGCAGTCTTATTTCGGCGCGCATTGGGATATCGTTTTTATTTTTGAATCGATGCTAGATGGATCAAAGATCACTCCGGCTCCAAAAGAACCATTCATAGGCGTGACGTTCCACAATCTTGATTCACTTCCGAAGCACGAGATCGCGGAAGATCATCTTGAGGTCTTGGAAGAACTAAAGGAAGAGCCATGAGCTCTTATTGAACTCTAATTCTTCTAAATGCTATAACTGATATCCAGAACACTACGGCAGCGACGATTGCCAAGGTAATAATTTCCTCGGTTAAGAATGAAGAAAAAGAATTGAATAGACCTGCTCGGAACATGTCTGTTGTCCATGTAAGAGGATTCCCAAGGCTAACTATCCTGATAGCAGTGGGAGCAGTGCAGGAAGGATAGAAAACGGACGAAGTAAACAGAAAGACAAAAAACACAAACGTTGAAACGATCTGAAAGGTTTCTGACGATCTTAAGATAACCGAAAGTGAAATCGCGAAAGAACCGAAGAGAATCGTTCCCATAAAAAGAGCGGAAGCTACAAGCAAGACTCCTTGGAATGTAATCTGCAAACCGGCACCGAGTACCGGGAGCGCGATCAAGAATACGAGTAACGACCCAGCTATTCCGATGATAAGCGTCGCGAAAATTATGCTCAGTATGTACTGAGCCCGCGAAAATGGCGCCATGAGGATCTGCTCGAACATGCCGTTCTTTCGATCGTACCAAAGCTGAGTCCCTGCATTCGTGCCGCCATTGATGACTGTCAAGGTGACAGCTCCCGCGGCGAGATATAGTTGGTATGGTACTGTCTGACCATTGCACAGAGAAACTTGTTTTGCGACAGCGCCAAGGCCGGGTCCCTCAACAAAGATAAAGAAAATTGGGAAAATGAGTTCGAAGAAAAGTGATGCAAAATCAAGATTGGCTCGAAGGTTTCGGTAAGTCAGCCGCAAGTACACGTTCAATTTTGGGGTACCCCAGAATTAGTTTGATCGCTTTGATCCGACTCTCCGACAAGACTGACAAAGGCATCTTCCAGTGTCGTCTCCGAGATGTAAATCGAAGAAACGTGTAATCCGAGCGTCTCTGTGAGTTTATAGACTTCCGGGATGACAAGCTCTGGTTTTGCTGTGGAAATTTTGAATGAGCCGTTTTCTTGATCCTGAACAATCTTCTCAACCGCAGCGGAACGCCCTAGTTCAGAAAATAGGCGTTCAGAAGTTCCTTCGAGGATCTTGAACTCGACCGCTTTCGACCGACCAAATCGTCTCTTCAAATTTTCAGGTGAATCGATTTGAATAATTCTTCCGTGATTGATTATCGCTATTCGTTGGCAGAGGTATTCTGCTTCTTCTAGGATATGAGTTGTGAAGAAAATAGTAAGCCTCTCTCTTTCGACTTTTTCCTTGAAAAAATTAAGGACAGAACGCCTCGCAATGGGATCGAGCCCAACAGTCGGTTCGTCCAAGAACAGCAAATCCATGTCGTGCATAAATTCTCGCGCAACCTGAAGCCTGCGTCTTTGACCGGCAGAAAGATCGACGGTGGGTTTTTTTCTAAACTCCTCCATCCCGAATCTCTCCACGAGCTCTTTGATTCGCTTTTTTCTCTCCTCCACCGGAGTGTTCCATATTAGACCGTAAATATCGAGGCTAGTCTCTACCTTCAACCCTTGGTCAAAACTATCTTGCTGTTGAACAACGCCTATTCTTTCCCTGATTTTCTTAGCTTCCGATCGGAGATCGTAACCGAGGACCGACGCTCGACCGCTAGTCGGAGGAATTAGTGTAGTAAGCATCTTTATCGTCGTGGTTTTGCCTGCGCCATTAGGCCCGAGGAAGCCGAACACTTCGCCGCGTTTAACATCAAAATTGATCTTTTGGACGGCTACTTTTTCGCCGTATCTCTTTTCGAGATCCGTGGCACGTATTGCTTTTTCATCGGACAAAGTGGTGAGACTGGCAATGATCAAACTCTATCGTTTAAGACGTTCTCCTCGTAAGAAACGAAGAGCTCAATCTATGAAATCGATTCGCTTCGCAATCTTAATATCGCGAGATTCGAGCTCGCGTGCAAATTCTTTCGAGTCGACTGCAAGCTCAGGCGCTATGACGCCTTTTGGTACTTTATCGTTCGCAAGATATTGTCCGAAAATAGATCCGGCAACTCCTGTCAGATAAGCCGTCGCATTCTTAATTCCATAAGATCCAGGCTGGCAGATCAAATCGCAAGTGACTTTGGATTTCTTCCCATCGTCCGACATTCCCGTGACAACCACCTTCAATCCAACACATCGTTCTATTTCCCCCTCACCTTGACTTTTAGCGTTGAAAAATGATACAACGAAGTCTCGAGGCGATATGAGCTGACCACCGACTGGAATTGTGCGCCCCTCGGACAGCATCCCCAATTCGATTAGGGGCGCGAGAGTTGATACTAACTTCTCGGAGATTCCCAACCGGAATTCTACGTTCGTCACGCCCTTTCCAATGGAAGCTGGAAGCGTGGCAGGTTCAGAGTGGATTGAGTAATGGCAGAGTTTTTTCCCAATTGGTTCAGGGAATTCTATCTCTTCGTCGCCTGACAGGGGCGGCACTTCTCGATAAGATCCCTCAAGATATTCAACCGGCTTTTTCGTGTACTCGTCGATTACCGTAGAGACTGAAAACGGAAAAACGAGATTGTCACTGCTTCCGGTTTCTTTTGCCCCGGCGTAAATCTTGACGGATTCAACACGACTCATCTCTTCAGCTGCTAAAAAACACATTACGTTTGTAATCCCCGGGCTCTCGCCTCCCCCAACTACCGCAGATATCCCACTTGCTTTCATTTCGGTATCCAGCAAAATCTGCTTTCTCGTCGTATGAAACAAACCGCCTAGATCGTTGTAGTTGCAACCCGCTTTGACGCAAGCCCTCATAACATCCAGGTTGTTCTCGTACCAGGTCGCATTTACAACTGCGTCGTAGCCTTTGAGGATAGATGCGAGCTTGTCAACATCCGTGACATTCACTTTGTAAGTTTGGCTCGTATTCGGAAAGGAATTTGCGAGGACCTTGGCTCTTTCAAGATCAAGGTCTCCGATTCCTAGATCCAAACCATACTTCCCTGTACGAACTAGATCCTCGATAGCCGCCGATCCCATCCTGCCGGCGCCGAGTACGAAAATTCTCAATTAGCCTCTAAAGGTACAGATCCCTTAAGCGAGAAAATAGCTTTGCGTCCTTGGTCCCCATGAATCAGAGCGTAGCCGGACTACACACTGTCGACTTTCTTTACTACTGGCGGCCGCACCTTTTTCAGGACGCGATATCCGCAGTTGATGCATTTGATCTCTGGTAACTGCGAAAGCTCTTCCAGGGTTTGTCTTGTACCGCACCTCTCGCATTCGTACACAACGGAGCCGAAGACTTTGTTATCGTCGCTCATTTTTCAAGCCACTCCCGTGCTTTTTGTACCTCTGCCTGAGTTAAAGAATGCGTCGAATCTACCCAATTCATAGTTACCTTCGCCCCTGCCTCTTTCAATAAATCTTCAAGAGCGAGCGTTCCTTCCCGGGGGATCATTGTGTCGAACTTCCCTGCAGAGATAAGCACCTCTTTCTCCGAAAGATCAGGGAGCTTATCCAGTCTCAGTGGCAGCATCGCCCTAAACAGGATCGCTTTTCTCAAAGTTTCGGGTCGAAGAAGGAGTAAGCTTGCTCCGATGTTTGCACCGTTAGAATAACCGATCACGACAACCGACGCGGGATCAAATCCAAACTTATTGGACGCTCGCAATACAAATTCTGCCAGCTCAGCAGTTCTGATCCTGAGATCTGCGATATCAAACTTGCCTTCAGCAAATCTTCGGAAAAATCGTGGCATGCCGTTCTCCAAGACTTTTCCCCTTGGACTCAGAATGGCAGCGTTCTCGTCGATCGTCTTTGCCAGTGGAATCAGGTCGTCTTCGTCGCCGCCGGTGCCGTGCAAGACGAGCAAAGTTCTGGAATCATTTCGCTTAGCCGGCACGAACCTGTGGATGAAACCAAGATCTGAAACTGTTTGTTTAGGGGCGCTCATCTCGAAGCAGTACCTCTCGAACTTGCAACCTTGGTAGCCACGACTAGAGCTTCAGGGGGTGTTGAGACCTTTGGGTACTTTGGTGGCCACGTGAGTGAATTTTTGCTGTCCGTTTCTTTTAGGAAATTTTCGATTTCTTTTCGTTGTGGCTCGACCCAAGACGGCAGTACTAGCTTGGATCCTAACTTGTCCGGTGATTCGTCTGCTGCATAGCCGGGTCCTTTAGTGGCAATTTCCAAGAGATTTCCGTCAGGATCCCGGAAATACAGGGAGTGAAACCAGAATCTGTCAATCACACCCGAGTTTTGAATCCCAATATCATTAAGGTGCCTCATGATCTTTATCTGACTTTCATCGTCTTCAACCGCCATCGCTATGTGATGGACGTTTCCCTTGCCCACGAAACCAAGTGATGCATCTTCTGATACGATGTAGCGCATAAAATCTGGGCGGTCATCGCTGCCGACTTCGAGAATTGTCGTCCCTTCCTGATCTGGATTCGGTTTCGCAATCGCGTTTCGCAAGCCAAGAAGCTTGTCGAAGAATAGACTCGTCAACTTTGCGTCGTTTGAAATTGGAGTGGCGTGATTGAATCTCACCAACCGCATATCATGGGAGATTGCCGAAACGCTGGAGGGATTTCTTTCTTTTTCATTCAAGTACTCCTGAGTTATCTCGTCTCTAGGATCTGCCGTCGTGATTTCAACTGTCACTCCGTCAGGATCGCTAAGATAAAGCGAAACCCTTCCGTCCCTGGAATATGGACCGGTTACTGAAACGCCCTGCGAGACGAGCCACGACTTCCATTTGACTAGAGAATCAACGCCGGGAGCCGTGTAAGCGATATGATGTGGAGAGCCCAGCCCGACCTGTCCGCGCGGCAATTCGGGCCACTCGAAGAAAGTTATAGCACTGCCCGTAGATCCTTTTTCATCAGCATAGAAAATATGACGATGTAATACGTCGTCTTGATTTACCGTGAGTTTCACCCGGCGAAGACCAAGCACTTCTGTATAGAATCTGTTATTGACTACCTGGTTTGAAGTAACTAGCGTAATATGATGAAGTCCTGTTACGATCCCTTCGAGCTGATTTTCGGAAATCAAAGAAATCACTAAAGAGGCGCTAAGCACGCATCGCCCTAATAAATAGAGTAGTCGCCGGTAACAAAGCAGGTATCGCCTGATTTACCAGCTAATCCGGCGCTTTTAATGTAAGTCGGCTATTGTGTAAGGGAGAACGCTTGCAGAGCTTATTGATTATCTCACGAAATATTGTCCTTCTCGAGCTTGTTTCCGTATTTTTCGAGATAAGCAATTTCGTCAAGTGGCACCCGTTTTTTTCTCTTGCCGGTTATCTTCTTTGTAGGGAAGCCGAATCCCACGATAATCGTGATTTCGAAGCTGGATGGAATTGCGTAATCTATCCTCATTTTCTGTTCGTTAAATCCGGTATAAACTCGTGACGAGACTCCGAAGTTCCATGCTGTAATTTGCATGTTTTGCACAGCTCTTCCTGCATCGATCCCCCGAAAGGGCATCTTTGGATCAGTGAGGACAATAACAGCAAATCCCGCAGCCGCAACCCACTTTCCGGTCGAGCTATCGTCTGCAAGTTGCTTCAGGTTTCTTGAATCCTGAAGTAGGATGAAGCGCCAGTGCTGGCTGTTCATACCGCTTGCAGTCGATCTTGCCGCATCCATAACCTTGACCTTGATGTCTCTCGGAACAGGCTTTTTCGAATCGAATTCTCGTGTTTCTAGTTTTGTTACTACTGTCTCATAGGCATCCATGTAAAACCACGCATCCATCGAATTATAGGCCTTCGTCTGCATTAAAACTAAATCGTTACTGGTACTTTTCCGCGATCAATTTTCTTTTTTTGCTTGGGCATTCTGGCTTCCCTCAATCAGGACAGTCGAGAATCTTTTGTACTGAATTGATCATGATTGATTCATGGTCAAGCCGCTTGTCTTTGTAATTCAAAAGCACAAGGCAACTTCGCTCCACTATGATTTTCGACTTGAGATCGGCGGAGTTATGCCGTCCTGGTCTATCCCTAAGGGGCCTTCTCTCGATCCGAGCGTGCGGCGCCTTGCCATGCCAACGACCGATCATGCTATGGAGTACCGGGACTTTGAAGGAGTCCTACCGAGAGGTGAATACGGGGCGGGTCCAGTAATGATCTGGGACGAGGGTACTTACAATGCGGAAAAAGAATACGAGAAAGGCGTCAGGGAAGAAATCTCGGATCCGAAACTGGGAGACGAGGTAATGCAGGAAGGATTGAAGGAAGGCAACCTGAAATTCAGACTTTACGGCAAGAAACTTCAGGGGTCCTTTGCTCTGGTCCAGACAAAGGGCATGGGCAACTTGAAAGAAGCATGGCTCTTCATCAAGCACCGCGACTCTTTTGCTAAGAAAAGTTACGACGCGAAGGATTTCGATTTCTCCGCAAGGACAAACAGGTCTATTGCAGAAATTCAATCTTCGGAATAACCTTTTGATGAAGCCATTTCGGTAAGCAATAGTATCTAAACAAGTTAGGGCAATCTACGTGAAAGAGGTAGCTCCACTTTTATTCTATCGTATCAATTTTCCATGGTTTGAAAACCGAAGATAGAATGCGATCTAAATCCTAGATGAAAGAAAAGACAAAGGTGTAAATGCGAATCAACGTTATGATCGAAGCAATTGAAAAGGCGTAGCAAGCGATGAGTGGCCGTAGAAATGGAATCCTTATCGCAGGTCTCGCGGCCGGTGTAATAATTGTCACTCTCGCCGTCTCGATCGCATTCCTTCCTTCGCTTTCTTTGCCAAAGGCAGGAGCTGTAGCTTCAACTACCACTGTTGCAATGAACAATCCAAACTTCTCCTCATCAGACGTCACATCAAGCTCAATTGTAGGGAGCACAAGCGGCGTGTCTTCTTCGGTTACTCCTTCGATCGAGAACTCTACTTCGGTGACCTCGCCAACTTCACAAACACTTACAATGAATAATTCAACTACCGGAAACAGCACCAACTTCACGAACTCGACAGGCTGGACTGGCATCGGTGATATTGGTACGGGCGGCCAGTCAATGATGATTTGGGAGCACATCAGTGCATTAGATCCCGCGGGTCGAATTTACTGTGAAAATAATGGAGGCGGGACGTCGCAATCTTTTGTCGCTGGAACCTTTTGCAATCAAACAATTGTGGGTAGCGCAAGCCCATCGGTTCCAGCTGCCGATTTCGGCCTTCTCGTTGGAACGAACGCGAGCAATAGTTCAATCTGGCAGTTCAATTTAGGAGTAACGATGGGGAATGGACCATCTAATTACATCTGGAACTTTGGGGACGGCTCAAAAACAATCAGTGTTTCAAATCAGACGATAAGCCACGAATACAACAAGTCTGGCATATATGCAGCGAGAGTAAGTTTACTAATCACTTCGCCTTCAAACTCTTCAAAGTGGGAGCTGAATGCTCAAATTTCGATTAGTGTTCTAGTCGGCAATCAAGCTTCTCCAAATTCTAATCAGGCCCTCGATTCACAAACCGGTTCGAGCGTCTGCTCCGATCTGTTTGACGGGACTGTCGGAACGGGAGGATGGAATGCCACATCCAACACTTGCACGCTTACTGGGAACCCGATTGAATCTCCAACCTTTTTGATGGACAGTGGTTCCACTCTGGTAATAGGGAAAAACGTCACCCTGATACTTGCCAATTCCGGAAGCGGATTTGCCAATTACGGAACGATTGAAAATAATGGCACTCTGATCATCCAAAATTCCTTTAGTGATTACGGTGCCATAGTCAACCACGGAACTCTGATCAATCAGGACATTAATTTTCAGACAATGTCGACTTCTAGTGGAAACGAGACGGGAACGTTAAACAACACTGGATTGCTCGAGAACGTTCAGGGGGCGGCAATTGAGAACGGCGGGACTATAAATAACAACGGAACCATTGACAACATGAACAATTCTACGATCTACAATAACCTCGCAAATACAAGCGTGATAAACAATTATGGCACTATTAATAACCGAGGTACATTACAAAACAAAGATGTGATCAACAACTACGGTAACATAAACAATCAAGGGATCATTGTAAATATTTGCGATGGAAAGATTAGCGGCAACACACCTGCTGGAAACACCGTAACGAGTCAGGGTTGCAATTGACCCCAACTCGATCCAAAGCTAGTAATTAGTTCAATTTCTGGATTTTTCTATTTTCCGGGAGCACGATACTGCGGCATCTTCTTTGTTGCTTGGTCTACTTCCTCGACTGTCGCAAGCGGGGTGAGCTTTATCATCGTCGTTCCGCTTGAATTAATTACTCCCGAAAGCGCAAGAGCGCTGATTTGATCGGGGAAATCTACTATCCCGATCACATCATCTTCACCAAATGCATAGTAGAAAGACTCGAGTTTACCACCGGCACTCTTTATGGCTTGATCGGCCGCCTCGCGGCGCTTGGAACCTCCCTCTTTCATTACTCCCTTCATACCGTCTACTGTGTACTTTGCTGCGAACAGATACTTCGTCATGAATTTGTTTGGAATCGGCGGGGCGCTTTAATTATTTGCGGAACTTTTTCAGATCCACCAAATTGATTTCCGAAATTGATGAAAATATCTTATCAAGTATGCCATTGTTAAGGAGTCTTCGCGTTAATCACCAGGTCTTTGAATACAACCTGAATAACAGAACCTGACTGATTACCGAAAACAGAAATTACTGTTGCACTCCCTGATTGAGTTGATCATAGGATGTCCCCTAGAATGATTGCACGTGCGTGCAAGTTCAGCACAGAAAAATAGTAGGCACCGAGTAATCCTCACAAGGCCTTTGGAATAGAATAAAAATCCCTGAAAATCCTTTGTCCCAATTGTCTGCTGCGTCATACCGAAGCCGAAATACGGTGACGAAACGCAGTAAGGCAAGCTTTCCGAGACCGAGGGCCTGACTAGAATTCAATACAAATGGGTAGCTCTAAGCGTTACAACAGTCGGTACCGTCATGGCGGGCGTCGATGCTAGAATAGTTCTCGTCGGTCTCCCAACTATTGCCCAACAGCTCCATGCTGGAGTCGCGGACGTAATCTGGGTAAGTCAGGCGTATCTATTTGCAAGTACCCTTAGGACTCTTGCTCATCGGACGGACTACGGATCTTGTCGGACGGGTGAAGATCTACAACTATGGCTTCATCGTCTTCACAATCGGCTCTGGACTAGCCGCAGTATCGTTTACCTCCATCGAGCTCATCCTCTCAAGGATGGTGCAGGGCGTCGGGACATCCATGATCTTAACGAATGCAGCAGCAATTTTGACCGACGCCACACCGCGAAACGAGCTCGGGAAGATACTCGGTATGAATAGTGTTGCCTTTCGAATGGGTTCGATCACCGGGCTCACACTATCGGGAGTGATACTCTCAGTAACGGACTGGCGTGCGCTGTTTTACATCAACATACCAATCGGGATTTTCGGTACTGTCTGGGCTCACTACCGGCTCAAGGAAATTTCAACGCGAGATTCTTACAGAAGTATGGACTGGGTCGGGTTTGTCTCGTTCTCAGTAGGTCTCGGACTCGTATTACTAGCGATGACGTATCTGAGTTTCGGATTAACCGGATACCTGCCCGGATTTGGGCTGCTTAGCGCAGGAGTCACTCTGTTACTATTCTTCATCTGGTACGAGCTTCGTGGCAGAATTTCTGCACAGCCGATTCTCGACATGAATCTTTTCAAGATCAAGGAATTCGCAGGTGGGACAGTTGCTATGCTATTCAACGCAATAGCCTGGTCGGGAATCCTTATCATGGTCTCGTTTTACCTTCAGGTGATCGTGGGCTACGCTCCTCTTCAGGCAGGTCTGAGCCTTTTACCACTTGACCT
>JABDCJ010000050.1 GCA_013288145.1 Nitrososphaerota archaeon
TGCTATTCCTGGCGGTTTTCGTCGGTGCCGTTGTTTTCAGGCCGAGACGCGATTCCAAAGAAGATTCCGGAAGCACTTTCGATGCTCTTACGAAGGCGATCGAAGATAAAGTATCTGGGACAAATGAAATCCTTTCTGAGATTAAAACCAAAGGTACGGCTGTTTCTCGCAACGATTTGACCGTCGCAAGGTCCCGAATTGATGACTTTAGGATAAAGACCAACTCGAAAGTTGGCACTCTTCGAACACAGCTTGCGAGCACTACAACAGGTATCCAAGCAGGATTCAACGAGGTCCTATCGATCGACCGCGATTTCGACCGTGTCGTGAAAGACATGCTCAATAACTATGATCAGTTATTTTCAAAGAGAATGAAAGAAGAGACATTTACAAGACTTCAGCATAGCAATGAGCGCAGACTTCAGGGAATCACGAATTCCCTTCTCGATAGAATTAACGATCTTCGAGAAGAATACGAAAGCGAAACCTAGTCGATTTCTTCTAGCTGACCTTTTTCCCTTCCCATCATAAACCGAACAGTAAATAAAGGCAGGCCGCTCTTTACTCAGTCTCCCTCTTACAGAGAGCAGAAAGTCTTCGTTGCCCATAGGAAAGGAACTACTCCGCGAGCGCTTCTCGGCAGAGCCGGATAAGTATTACAGGGTTCAACTCTTCGACGAATTAGGTTTCGAGAGAAAGAAATGTTCGAGCTGCGGGTCGTATTTCTGGACTCTTGATAGCGAAAGGGAGGTTTGTCCGGACCAACCCTGCCAGCAATACGAGTTTCTCGGCAATCCTCCAACTTCAAAACGATTTGACTATGTTAGAGGCTGGAAAACAATTGAGAGCTTCTTTAGGCGGAACGGCCACGAATCAATTGCTAGATATCCAGTTGTTTGCAGGTGGAGACCCGATCTTTACTTTACTATTGCATCAATAGTTGATTTTCAAAGGATCGAATCAGGAAAAGTGGTCTTCGACTTTCCAGCAAATCCCCTGATTGTGCCCCAGATGTGTCTCAGGTTTTCAGACATTGCGAATGTTGGAGTCACGGGCAGACACCTGACGTCTTTCTGTATGGTGGGACAACAAGCACTGGCAAATTCGACCGGATACTGGAAAGACCGGTGCATCGATCTCGATTTTCGACTTCTCACTTCTGAATTTGGAATTCCCAAAGAGGAAATCACTTTCGTAGAAGATGTCTGGCTGGGCCCAGGCGCATTCGGATACAGCCTGGAATATTTTGTAAGGGGCCTCGAGCTCGGCAATGCGGTCTTTACTGCGTACGAAGGTACCCCGGAGAATTACAAAGAGTATGATGAAAAAGTAATAGACATGGGCGCTGGACTTGAAAGGCTCGTTTGGTTATCGCAGGGAACTTACAATTGCTATGATTCCGTATTTCCGACAGTTCTCAGGAAGATGAAAGAGAAAAGCGGACTGGAACTCAAGCCGGATGAAACGCTAAACGAGTATTTCCGATTGGCTGGTTCGCTGGACATTGATCAATTTCGTGGAGTTATCGGAGACTATTCAGACCTAGCAAGGAAGCTAGGGATCTCAGAGCCAACTTTGAAAACGAAAATCCGAGAAATCCAAGGAGTTTACTCGATAGTAGATCATACCAGGACTCTGCTTTTTGCGATCGCAGATGGTATGTTGCCAGGTAATGTCGGCGGCGGGTACAATTTGAGGGTGATCCTCCGACGGGCTCTAGATTTCATTGCAGAGCTAAAGCTCGAAGTCGATCTAGATGAACTGACTTTGTGGCATTCTGAAGATCTCAAAAACATGTATCCCGAACTGCTGGAACACGAAAAAGAGGTCAGGACCATTCTTGATGTCGAGAAAAGAAAGTATGCAGTCACAAGAGAGAGATCCTCAAAGATTGTTGATAGGCTACGAAGCCGAAAAACTTCTGTCGGCGAAGAGGAGTTAACAAAGCTTTACGACAGTGACGGGATCACCCCGGAATATCTTAGGGCATCAGGTCTTGATGTTTCTTCTCCGCCTGACTTTTATTCAAAAATCACTGCGCGGCACTCAGATGATTCTGGTGAAACGGAAAAAATGATCCTGGGAGAAAAAGGCATTCCCGGATTTAATCTAAAAACGACCTTTCCGACAAACTTGATATTCTATGAGAATCGCGATCAATTCTCATTCAGCGCCAAGGTCCTCGAAGTAGTCTCGAAAGATTGCGTTGTCTTGGATTCAACTGCTTTCTACGCCCGAGCTGGTGGTCAGGAACCTGATCATGGCACGATCAACGAGATGTTCGTCGATGACGTTTTCAAGGTGAACAATGTCGTTATCCACCATATTCCTGGACTTTTGGATAGACTAGCTATAGGGGATCAAGTCGAGGGGCTGGTTGATTCGCGACGCAGATCTCTCATAATGCGCCATCATACTGCCACCCATATTGTAAACGGATCAGCCCGCAAGGTGCTCGGTCCTTGGGTCTGGCAAAACTCAGCTTTCAAGGATGAAGACATGGCCAGATTGGACATCACGCATTATGCCCATCTTACAAGAGACCAAGTTCTAGAGATCGAGAGGTTGGCTAATGACGTGGTGAGGCGAAATCTTCCAGTGGTGATAAAGTGGATCCCAAGAAGGGAAGCAGAACAGGAGTACGGGTTCCGTCTGTACCAAGGAGGAGTCGCACCTGTGAAGGATTTGAGAATTGTCAACATTGAAGGTTGGGATGTTGAAGCTTGTGGGGGAACTCATTGCTCCCGCACGGGTGATGTCGGACTGATCAAGATTATCAAATCTGAAAGGGTGCAAGATGGAGTCGAACGTCTAGAGTATGTTGCAGGAGACGCTGCTGTCAGATTCGTGGAAAAACAAGAGTCGATATTGATCGAGTCAGCTGGCAAGTTAGAAACGCCTGTCGAAAAATTGGAACCATCAATCATCCACCTTCGAGAAAACGAAGAATCTGCAAGAAGAACCTCAAGGCAGCTAGCAAAGAAGCTCGCCGATTTTATGACCGCAGAGATTCCAAACACGAGCAAACCTCTCCGAATGAACCTGAAGTTCTATCTTTCTTCGTTTGAAGAAGGACTAGATTCAGAATATCATACAATCGTGGGAGATCGCCTGGCGAGATCAAATCCGTCACTAATCTATGTCGCTCTGATAGAGGAAAACTCGCGTGTGAGAATTATGGTGTTCTGCGGTGAAGTAGCTCAGAGAGTAGGTGTAAAAGCTGGAGATGTCGCGAAAGAAATTTCAAAGCAACTTGGCGGATCGGGCGGAGGAGATTCTCGGTTCGGGCAGGGAGGCTCAGGTCTAAAACCTGCCAACTTGCCAGATGTCGAAGGGATTCTGTTAAAACGAATCCCGGACTAAACGATTTAGATAATACGAGAATTTCTTACATTTAGGGCAGAACAGGACATGGATCGAGCAGTCGAAGAAAAAATGGATGGCTAAATGGGCGGAAAGCCGGATCTTTGAACCCGAGCGAGAGCTTTCCAAGGACAAGAAGATGGTCACGGTTCCTTTTCCATACATGAACGGACCGCTGCATCTGGGACACGCGTTCACTGCAACTCGGGTCGATGTCTTTGCTAGATACAAGAGAATGCAAGGGTTCAACGTCATTTTTCCGTGGGCATGGCATTGGACTGGGCAGCCTATTGTCGCAGCCGCGGAACGACTTTCGAATGGCGATCAGTCAATGATAAGGGAGTTTGTCGAAATTGATAAAGTGCCAACCGAAGAGCTTCCAAAGTTCTACGATCCTAAATTTATGGCGCAGTACTATACTGACCTGAGTCGTTCAGCTCTCAAGCAATTGGCTCTTTCCATAGATTGGCGAAGAGAGTTTCACACCACTGATCTTGAACCGACCTTTAACAAGTTTGTATTATGGCAATACAATCGTCTAAGGGAGATGGGATATGTCACACGCGGGACTCATCCAGTTGTCTGGTGTCCAAGAGACCAAAGCCCTACCGGAGACCACGATAGGCTTGAAGGTCAGGGCGTCCAGTGGGAGGAATTCACGCTAGTGAAGTTCAGACTGGAGGGAACAGACAAATTTCTGCCTGCAGCTACCTTCAGACCGGAAACAATCTTCGGCGTGACCAACCTTTGGCTGAACCCCCAATCCGAATACGCGGATGTGATTGTTGATGGGAAACAAGAGTGGATCATCAGCGTAGAAGCAGCGGATAAGCTCAAAGATCAACTGCATACTATCAAGATTCAAAAAACGTTTCCGGGCAAAGAGCTCATTGGCAAAAAAGTCATACTTCCAGTGAAACATGAGGCATTACTCCCCATTCTACCTGCCGGCTTTGTCGATCCAAAGAATGGAACCGGGGTCGTCTATAGCGTACCCGCTCACGCGCCCATGGACTATATTGCCCTCAGAGATCTCAAGCTCAACAAGAAACAGCAAGAAGAATTCGGTCTTCAACCTGAATTAATGGAGTCAATAATGCCTGTTGCCCTAATTGCCGTCCCTGGAATGGGAAAGTACCCGGCTGAGCAGGCTATCGAAGAGCTCAAGATTTCAAATCAATCTGATCCTAAGGTCCAGGAGGCGACAAATCTCGTTTACAAAAGAGAGTTTCATCAGGGGGTCCTGAACGAAAACACTGGCCGCTTTAGGGGGATGAAAGTATCCGAGGCGAAACCGCTGGTCATTCTGGAATTAAAACAGACCGGCCTCTCGGACTTTATGTACGACCTGCCGGAGAAAGTGGTCTGCAGATGCCTGACTGTGTGCCGGGTAAAGGTTCTTGAAGATCAATGGTTTCTAAAGTATTCAGATCCTGAATGGAAGAAACTTGCCCATGAATGCATTGACGAATGTCAGATGTATCCTGAAAGTACTAGGCGCTGGTTCCACGATGTAATCGACTGGATCAAAGATTGGCCGTGCGCCAGGCGTGTAGGTCTCGGAACCCCTCTTCCGTGGTCACCTGGCTGGATCGTAGAGACTCTCAGTGACTCTACAATCTATATGGCATTTTACACCATACGGCCGCTCATCTTCTCAAATAACGTGGGACCGGACTCTCTTACTGACGAGTTTTTTGATTATGTTTTTCTAGGTAAAGGTGACCGGAAGACTATTTCAGAGAAAACGAGTCTCGCTCCTGAATTAATTGATGAATTCAGGCAGGATTTTCTGTACTGGTATTCGGTAGATCTCAGAAATTCAGCCAAAGAACTGATACCTAATCACCTGATGTTTTTCGTTTTTCATCACGTTGCTTTCTTTCCAAAGTCTCTATGGCCAAAGGGTATTTCCGCTAACGGGATGATGATGGCAGAGGGCGAGAAAATGAGCAAGAGCAAGGGCAATGTAATCACCCTTAGCAACGCCCTAACCAATTTTGGAGCGGATGTCATACGATCATCCCTGATGGATGGGGCAGAAGGACTGGATGATATGGACTGGCGAGAGAAAAATGCGAGAGACATTCAGGGAAAGATCAATGAACTGCCGGGTTATGTGTCGACTTTTGCGGGCGCAAATTCCCGAGAATCTGCCGAGGAAACTAAACTAACTTCTATAGACCTGTGGCTTGAAAATCAGGTTCAAAAACGGATACGAAGTGTTTCGTCAAATCTGGATCTGATGAAAACCAAATCAGCATTTCAGGAAGCGTTCTACTCCTTCTGGAACGACCTCCGCTATTACGAGTCTCGTTCGGAAAGGCAGAATCATGATATTGCACTTTACGCGGTCAATATCTGGCTCAGGCTTCTTGCGCCATTTCTTCCATATACGGTTGAGGAGATTAACGAAAATCTGGGCAATCGTAAAATGATCTGCAGCTCTCAGTTTCCCAAGGTTGAGGAAGGAAGGCTTCATGCCGAAGCTGACTTATCCGAATCCTTGGTTCAAAAGTTGATCGAGGATTCGAATAATATTCTGAAGCTAATGCCGCAAAAACCAAAAAAACTTTTCATTTATGTTACACCCTCGTGGTCTTACGATCTTTTCAACAAACTTGCAGAAGCGAGAAAGACGGGGCAAAAAACTAGCGATATCCTCAGAGAATTTTTCGAGGCTCATCCTGACATCGACAAGAAAACTGTCTCAACGATGATGACCAAAATTTCGAAACTGATTAATGAACTCGGACCTGATTTTCTAGATAGCTACAGCAAAACCAAGAACTTTGATGAGAAATCAGTTTACTCGGAATCAATAAAGTATTACGAGGACCGTTTTGGAGCGGCCGTCCAAGTCAAACAAGCGGGCGTTGAAGTCGGCTATGACCCAAAAAACAAATCCGCTTTCGCTCTGCCGTTCAAGCCTGCATTGTATTTCGAGTAATTGCACTTCTGCGCCTAATTTTCTCATAAATAAACAACTGCGCGTAACCGGCATTGCTTCCGAATTTTTTGCGCATGATTTCGCCAATGCTCTTGTAATTCTTCCGTGAAAGCGATTTTCCAACTGCCTGATTTTCTCCGTAAATTTCCTGGACATATTTCAGTATCCAGACATCGAGTGGGAACGCTTCCTTCAAGTGAAACGAATATAGAAGAACACAGTCTGCGACTTTCGGTCCTACCCCGAAAGTTTTTCCCGAAACCTCGCTGATCAGCTCGTCTACCGCTTCGGAATAGTTCATCGATGAAACCCGATCTAGATCGAGTTTTCCGATTTGCACTTGCTTCGCGATGAACTGAACATACTTCCACCGGAAACCCAGCTTACACGAAAGAAGGTCTTTCTTTTCAGCCCGAGAAAGAGCTCTCGGAGAAGGGAATGAATAACATTTCTCATCCATGCCCGTATGAATCTTTTCGCCGAACATCTTAGAGAGATTCTCAAGTTTCAATTTGATGGAGGGGATATTGCAGTTAATAGAACATACAAATGAGATCAAACATTCCCATGGATCTTGGGTCAAAAGGCGTAATCCGGGAAATTCGGAAATTGAACTTTTGAGAAACAAATCATCTTGCGGAAAGGAAGAGAGGATCTCCGCCAGATTGTCTGCAATTGAAAAGTACCTTGGGACGAGTTCACCGAAATCCGAGCTGTTGGTCGCCTGTCCGAGGAGCAAAACATCTCGATTTTTTATCCTGATTACATTCCCCTCCACAACTCCTAGCCAATCTTCATAATTGTCATTAAGTGACTTCCAGCGAAAGACCTGCCCCGAATTGAACGTAAAAGCTGGATTGAAGGACTCAATGTTGAGCTCTATTTGGCAGTTGCGCATCCCGTGATTTGTGAAAGTGGATTTAGGAATCAAATGATTACACAAATTCAATCGGAGGCAAAAGATTCGGAGATTTCGATTCTCTGATTGCATTTATCTCGAGGTTTCCAAAAACTTCTGGGTTTTGCAATGCTCTGATCATCTGCCGAGGAATGTCGAGTGCTGCGGCATCACATTGAACAGCTATAGTTCTCGGACTGGCAAAATCAGATCTTCGGAGAACTATCTCCTTATCATCGCTCAACGTCAAGTCGGCTGAGCCGTATCCATTCAGGCTAAATGTCATTTCTGCGACCTTGATTACAAAAGCAATTTTTCCAGCAGATTTTATCCACTCTGCCAATTTCAGGTCCAGCTCCGCGCAGCTCTTTGTAGCAGAAACTCCAACTATGCAATCTGCTCTTCTTGATATCTCGGCTTCCTTGGTGATCTCCAAAGTATTTCTGTGAGTGCCGAGAATATTTTTGTGTCCACGAAATCCAATGCTTTGAGAAAAAATTTTCTCAGCAGTTACTAAACTATCTCGAGACAATCGAAGACTTGGAAATTCTATTTCTGGACTAGTTTTATTCCCTTTGCCTAAAACCGGATTTCTGTCTGTAAGGTTTAAATTCACGGCAATGACCATTTGACTTCAAAGGTTTTTACAAAATGTTTCCCGCAGCTGCTGGTTATGACAGAGCCATCACGGTGTTTTCGCCGGATGGTAGATTGTATCAAGTTGAATATGCAATTGAAACTGTTCGCCGTGGTACTCTAGCCGTCGGTGTAAGGACTAAATATGGCGTCATTCTTGCGGTCGAAGAAAGACCTAGAAAATTACAAACGCCCGGCGAAACCCAGAAGATCTTTCAGGTTGACGATCATTTGGGCGTTGCTGCAGCTGGTTATATTCCGGATGCGCGAGTTCAAGTTGATCAGGCAAGGATTGCGGCTCAGAGCAATAAACTAGTTTACGACGAACCCGTTGATGTAGAGTCGGTAGCCAAAAGACTGTCAGACCAGTGTCAGCAGTACACCCAGTATGCTGGAGTTCGTCCCTTTGGAGTTTCATTGATTATCGCTGGTGTTGATTCGAATGGACCTCAGCTTTTCCTGACTGACCCGAGTGGGACATATGTCGGTTATTATGCAATCGCGATTGGTGCAGGAGATGATCAGGTGGGAGAGTACTTGGAGCAGAGATATCGTGAGGATATTTCCATTGATGACGCCCTAACTCTTGCCGTCGAATCTATTTACCTAGTTAGTGAAGACAAGATCGGCACGAGACACATCAAGATGGCAGTTGTGCCTGTTGAAACTAAAATGATGAGAAGGCTGTCTGATCCTGAGATCGACAGTTATGCTGACAAGGCAAAACAGAGATCGTCCAAACAACCTCCGGCCCAGTAATCAATAGCTAGGAATTTGAAAAGGGCGCAACACCGATCTAAATGCTCAGAGACAGGAGAGTCTCTGAGACCAATCTTTTTTGCTACTCTCAAAATTTAGGTATTCAACCGTAGACTGATCCCCCTTTGTCTTCAAAGTTTAGTATTGTCAGGTATGCCACTGGTGGTGAACATTTTGAGATCCTGGTTCATCCTGACCCCGCTCTTGATTTCAAATTCGGCCGTAAAGTAGATGTTTCGCAAATAGTAGCCGTGGACGAAGTTTACTCCGACGCAAACAAGGGACTACGCGTTCCAGCTGAAAAGCTCACGCGCATTTTCAAGACAAACGATTTTCTTCAAATTGCAGAAACAATTTTGAGAAAGGGAGATCTGAATCTAACCACCGATCAGCGCCGGCGTCTTGTCGAGGAAAAACGCAAGCAAATTGTTGCTAATATTTCCCGAAATTACGTCGATCCAAGGTCAGGGTTGCCTCACCCACCCCTTCGTGTTGAGCAAGCGATGGCGGAGGTCAGGATCTCAATTGATCCGTTCAAAGACGCGGGCGAGCAAACAAAAGCAGTTGTTGATGAACTAAGAGGTATATTGCCTCTGAAATCTGAGAGAATCAAGATGCTAGTAAAAATTCCCGCGCAGTATGCATCGCAGTCCTTTGGAGCATTGAAAGGCGTAGGTGACATCGTGAAAGAGGAGTGGGGAGCTGACGGAGGCTTGACAGTTGTCATTGAGATACCTGCAGGCGTTCACTCTACCCTGCTAGATCGTCTTGGATCTCTTTCCAAAGGGACGGCGCAGGCTTCAGTACTTCGCTAGCCTCAAAGTTAATCTACTATTAAAATTCAGTGTGAAAAGATGTGCCTGAGATAAAGAGAAAATATGTTATTCCGGGCGAAGTCGTTGCCGAGGGCAATGTTCGCGCCGATTTGAATGTTATGAGGGTAAATGATCAGTTAATTGCTACCCGTGTAGGCATGGCCGAGATTGGTCACGACGTTGTCAGGGTCATACCACTTTCTGGTCCTTACATTCCGAGGATTGATGATCTGGTGGTTGGAAAGGTTATCGACTACAGTGCCTTTGCCTGGGAAGCTGACATTAATTCGTGCTTTTTTGGGATTCTGCCGGCAGCCTCAGTTTTTGGGAGAGATTACTCGCCGGCCAAGGATTCCCTCACTGACAAGTTGAAGGTTGGCGATATGATCGCTGCTAGAGTAATTGCTTACGATAGGTCACGAGATCCACTGCTTTCGATTTCGGGCTCAGGTCTGGGTAGAATTCCAAGGGGTCAGGTTGCAAAAATATCCCCTGCAAAGGTCCCAAGATTAATCGGTAAAAAAGGCTCGATGATTAAAACAATTGAAGCGGGGACCAAATCGAGAATGCTCATAGGTCAAAATGGAGTTGTCGTGATTGTTGGTAGCCCGGACGACACTATAAGGGCGATCCGTGCAGTACACCTAGTTGAAGAAGAGGCCCATTCAGCAGATCTGACTGAAAGAGTACAAAATCTATTAGGCATGACTGTTGAACAAAGGGAGGAAGCCCGCGAAGAATCTGGCGAGGATAAAGCTCCCCAAGAGGTCTCGAGCGAAGCCACCCCAGAGACCCAGGAACATAAAACGGATCAACCGGAAATGGAAAGTGCCGATCAAACTCCGTCGGGAATGTAGAGTAAATTAGCGGTTTTCAAACTATAGTGAGAAACAAAAGGATTAAGGGAAAAAAGGAAAATGGGAAAACAAGGTGGAGACAGCACCCGCCTAATTGATGAGCAGGGATTGCGTCTCGATGGAAGAAAGCTGGACGACCTTCGACCGATAAAGATCGAAGTAGGAAATTTGAAGAATGCCGACGGATCCGCATACATTCAATTTGGCAAGAACAAGATCATGGCCGCGGTCTATGGCCCGAAAGAGGTTCATCCAAAACACAGCGCGCTTCCAGACAGAAGCGTGCTTCGGTGCAGATATCACATGTCGCCATTCTCGACCGAAGAAAGAAAGAATCCTGCGCCTTCAAGGAGGGAAATAGAAATTTCAAAGGTTATCCGGGAAGCGCTGGAACCGTCGCTAATACTGGAGGATTATCCAAGAACAGCGATAGATGTCTTTGTCGAGGTTCTCCAGTCTGATGGTGGGTCACGTTGCGCTGGAATAACGGCAGCTTCAGTTGCACTTGCTGACGCAGGAATTAACATGCGGGACTTGGTCTCGGCGTGTGCCGCGGGCAAGGTCGCGGGTCAAGTCGTTCTCGATGTCGACGATACAGAAGACAAAGAGGGACAGGCGGACCTGCCGATCGCAATCATGCCTTCCACCAATCAGGTAACGTTGCTTCAATTGGATGGACAGCTAAACAATGAAGAATTCAACAGAGCTTTTGACTGGGCTCTGAGCGGTTGTAAAAAGGTCTACCAACTCCAAAGGGAAGCCTTGATTGGCAGATACTTTGGTAAGAACGAGCGGCCAATGGAGATAGAAGCGTAATGTCAGCGGTAAAGAAAATCTTCGTAGTCGAACAGTTACGAAGGACACAGATGAGCGAACTCCTGAGCCGAGGGATCAGGCTCGATGGAAGAGGATTCTCGGATGCTCGAGAACTTTCTATTGAAACAAACGTGATTGAGAAGGCAGAAGGCTCTGCTAGAGTAAAGCTTGGAAACACGGAGCTGATCGCTGGTGTCAAGGCAAATTTAGGAACTCCTTTTCCTGATACTCCGGACAAGGGCCTCCTGGTAGTGAGCGCCGAAGTGCTTCCGCTCGCATCCCCGTATGCGGAACCGGGTCCGCCGGATGAGAGTACAATAGAGCTGGCAAGAGTAGTAGACCGGGGCGTCAGGGAGTCGGGAATGATCGATGTATCAAAGCTTGTACTCGTTGCAGGAAAGCACGTCTACGCGGTGTTTGTGGACGTAAGCATACTCAATGTTGACGGCAATCTTTTCGACGCGACTTCATATGCGGTTGTTGCCTCCTTACTTACTGCAAAGATACCAAAATACATTCTCGATGAGAAGGGTCTGCCAGTCAAGACTGATGAAATGGTGCCACTTCCGATTCAGACGGTTCCGGTTTCAATGACGATGGCGCGTATCGGGGATCATCTGTTGCTCGATCCAACTACCGAGGAGGAAGCCCTCATGGAGGCGAGAATTACATTTGTTTCGGACGACCGGGGGAACATTTGTGCCGGACAAAAAGGAATGCCGGGAAGTCTCACTACAGACATGGTACTGCAAGCTGCAAGTACAGCTAGACTTAAAGGAGAAGAAACAAGATTGCTGATAAAGAGGGCCGTTTCAAATGCCTAAAGCTTCCGAACACAATAGCATGAAGGGGCTTGGGGTCAAGTACGGTTCCACCGTGCGGAAAAGATATGGCCGAATTATGGGAAATCTAAAGCGTACGAGACGTTGCCCTTCTTGTGGTTCGACTAGGTTCCGGAGGAGCAGTGTTGGAATTTGGGGTTGTTCCACCTGCAAGTTTAAGGTCGCCGGCGAAGCTTACAGCATTTAGCTAATCTTCTCTAACAGCTTTTCTTCTTGGTATCTCAATGGTGAGCTCGACTCGAGCTTGACGGATAAACTCAAGACCATGCGACTTACAGTTGAGCTTGACGATGAGAAGAAAGTAATTTCAGCTTTGTTGAAATCGCTTCAACCCGAAACGATCGCCTCGAAGCGTTTGAATTTCTCGGTCTCTACCAAAAACACTGGTAGAACTCTTCTTCTGACTTTCGTCGCGGAGGATCTCGTTTCTCTGCGTTCGGGGATGAATACGATACTGAGACTGGTCCTGTCTGCTCTAAAGAGCATTCGGGCGATCGAAATCATCGATCGAGTAAAGTCAAGCGGAGCTGTTCACAGAAAGACTGAATAGAGTAAGTGCGTTTCTGCCTCGTAAATAAGGCGAGAAGATGAGCACATCCAACGAAGTTCCTCCTTGGCTAAGGGAACAACTGGTGAGATTTGAGCAGCTCCAACAGAACTTGCAAGCAATCGTGATGCAAAAACAACAGGTCGACCTTGAAGCATCGGAAGTTGAAAGAGCGCTGGCTGAGCTTCGAAAAGCCTCTGACGCGGATGCGGTTTACAAGAGTGCTGGGAACATTTTGGTTCGGTCTAAGAAAGAGGACCTCCTAAAAGACCTCGACGAGCGAAAAGAGCTTGCCAATACTAGATCGACGGTTCTTGCAAAGCAGGAAGGCAGGGTTCGCGAAAATATCAAAGATCTTCAGACGAAGATAGAAGATGCCCTAAAGGGCAAGACAGCTAATCCTGCATCTCAAGCTAGCTAGGCAGTCTACGCACGTACTCCTCCTCTTGAATACTGATACAAGTCACTCCTGTTATGTCTTTCGAGGATCGAGCTGAACATGAGCTCGTCTATCAGGCACTAGTGCATCTACTGGGGTCTGTCTCCAACAAAGTACGAGCAAAGATACTGATTCTCTCGCACCGGCAGGGAGATCCAGACGCTTTATGTTCGGCTGGCGCCCTAAAGCTTCTGTTAGAACAAATGGCGGTAGGAATTTCAGTTGTTTCGACGATCTTGGTACCTCAGGGTTCTAGCCTTTTAGGTAGACACGTAAGCAAAAGTTTGAGAATAGACTTTGTGGAAGGGATAGATGATGAAGCAATTGGCGATTTCGATCTCATCATGATTGTCGATACCGGCGATCCCAAACTTTTGGAACCCTACGACAGCGCCATTGCAAAAAGCAGTTCCCGTAAAATCTTGATCGATCACCACTCTTCTAGTTTGAACGATGAAACCTGGCAACCTGAAGTAGTTCGAGTAGTCTTACCTAATTCTACTTCAACATGCGAAATAATAGCCCTAGGCTTTCCGACGGAAATGATCTCAAAGAAGGTCGCAGATATTCTATTGACTGGGTTATTGTTTGACTCTCAACATCTGGGACTTGCCACAAAAAATACGCTAGAAGCTGCATTGATTCTGGTAAATGCTGGTTCCGAGATTTCCACGTGCAAGAAAATTCTGCGACATGAACCGGACAGATCAGAGATCTTGGGAAGGTTGAAGGCTGCCCAAAGACTCCGGTTTGAGGAAGTCAATGGAAAAATAATTGCGAGAAGTGAAATATCCAGTTTTCATGCTGCGGTAGCCAGGATGCTAGTGGATATGGGTGCTGATGTTGGAATAGCATATGGCGAGACTGACGGAGAATCAAGAATGTCTGTGAGGAGCTCGCAAACTTTTTTCAAAGAAACTGGCATCGATCTCTCTGAAGAAATCAAGAAAATCGCAAGTTACTTCGAACTTGTCGGCGGTGGACATGCGACGGCAGCCTCTGTTTCTGGGAAAATTGATCCTCCGGTTCTGGCAGATCGTCTTTTGCAAAACGTAAAATCGATTTTACTACAAAAGTAGTTATTACAATAAATTTATTACACTATTTCAAGTAACTAATTCTCTATCAATGAGTCAAGCCGGAGAAATTCGAGAAGTCAAGGGACGCTCTAGAACACAGACAATTACTGGCATTGGCCTGTTTGCAGCGCTTGCTCTCGTGCTGAATCTCGCGCACATTCAGGTTCCCGCGCCTTACTTGGGATTCTTGATCTATGAGATATGGGAAATTCCAATTGTTGTTTGTTTATTCCTCTACGGCCTCCGCGCAAGCCTTGTCGCCTCAGCAATAAACACGATAGGCCTGATATTGGTTAATCCCGGGGGCTTGCCAACAGGACCCATCTACAATCTGATTGCCGTCACAGTAACGCTCGTTGCAATAATTTTGGGTCACAGATTGTCCAGTAGTGGACTTCGAATTTCATTCGAAATTCTCATTGCTACGGGCTTAGCAATCATAGTGAGAACTGCGGTAATGTCGATTGTAAATTATGTTCTGCTTCCGTTTCCAGCTCCTCTTGGATTCCAGATACCACAGAACCTCGTTGTAGGTTTCCTACCCGCAATTGCTTTCTTTAATGCAACTCTTGCGCTTTACACGGTTCCACTTGGTTACGCCGGGGTAAGGGCAATTTCCAGGCGGCTGCCATTCAGGCTAGCCTATCCTCTTTCATCTCGAAGCGCAAAGAATTAACTTGCTTTGCGAATTAGGTTTCAATCAAAGAGTCCTCCAGACGCTGAATGGAAATCATAGATCACGGATCGTTTGGCAATGATAAAACAGGTCCTGAAAGCTTAATTGACATAAGGAATCTTACTTTCAAGTACTTTGGCTCGAAGGACCCGGTTTTAGAAAATGTAAACCTCCAAATTGCTCAAAATGAAATTGTACTGATTGTGGGTCATTCCGGATCCGGCAAAAGCACGCTACTGAGAGCAATAAACGGCTTGATTCCGCATCAGCATAACGGAGATTATTCGGGCGACGTGATGGTTGATGGATTGTCGATACCAAGAACTAAAATGAGCCAGATCGCTCTTCGCGTCGGATACGTATTTCAAAATCCAGAGAATCAGATCTTCATGTTTTCTGTCGAAAGAGACATCGGCTTTGGTCTTGAAAACTTGGGACTCCCAAGGGAAATAATCAGACAAAGGGTCGATTGGGTCATGGATATTCTGAACATTCGAGACCTAGCTCTCAAAGCGCCTCATGAACTTTCAGACGGCCAAAAACAAAAGGTGGCGATTGCCGGGGTCTTAGTAATGAGACCCAAGATACTGATTTTAGACGAACCTACATCGCTTCTAGATCCTTTCACCGCCTCGGAGCTCGTTCAGCTAGTTCTGAAAGTTAGAGAGGAGCTTGGAATGACGATCCTAATAGTCGAACATCGATTGGATCTGGTAGCAAAAATCTGCGATCGGATGATTGTAATTGATAATGGCCATCTGATTCTCGATGGTACTCCAAGGGAGGTATTGTCACGTGCCGATGTTCAAAGTTTTGGAGTGACGGTTCCCGCGGTAGTAAAGCTCGCAAAAGGACTCGGGCTCTCCGGAAATGATCTTCCACTGGATCCCGAAGAACTCAAAGCAAGACTGTCGTTCAAAGCTGTACAATGATTTCCAAGGATATGTTCACTGTGAATCCTGAGGGATTTTCTAACCCTGTAGTTGAATTTGAGCGGGTGGACTTCAGCCACTCAAATGGTACTATCGCTCTTCGGGATATCAATTTTCAGATCTACCCTTCGGAGCTAGTCGCAATCCTGGGTACCAACGGAGCCGGAAAAAGTACACTCGTCAGACACATTAACGGTCTGCTAAAGCCCACGCACGGTAAGGTTCGGGTTTTCGGGGAGGATACTAGCTCGACCACAGCCGCAACTTTGTCGAAGCGGGTGGGTATCGTGTTCCAAAATCCAAACAATCAATTGTTTGCTCAAACTGTTTCAAAAGAAATCGAGTTCGCACTGAAGAATTTTGGATTTGGAGACGATCTTGTAAGGGAGCGTGTAAGGTGGGCCTTGGATTCTTTTTCGCTGTCGCAATATTCCGAAAGATCCCCAATGGAACTAAGCGGTGGAGAGAAGAAGAGACTCTGCATCGCACTTGTTCTCGCCTGGAACCCCGATATACTAATTTTGGACGAACCAACTGTGGGTCAGGATTCGGAACAGAAAGAGAATCTATCGTTAATCATTCGTCAATTCTTGGATCAAAAGAAGAATGTTATTCTGGTAACTCACGATGTTGAGTTCATTTGGCCGTTGCAACCTCGCACTATGCTGATGTCGGGAGGATCAATCATCGTAGACGGATCTTCACAGGAGGTACTGGGCAACCCGAGAGTTTCGCAATCCGCGAGAATAACTGTGCCCCAGCTCGTCGACTTTTCGATCAGGTCGGGATGGCAAATGCCTTTCCCGGTTAGCACGGAAGAAGCGAATGCACGCATTCACGGAACCTGATCGATGATATGCAGTGGATTGCTTCAGGGTTTCTTTTCGTTAGAGGAAACACCCCATATCATCGGCTAGACCCTCGGGTAAGACTTGCGGTTTCCCTTTGCATATTCACCGTCTCTCTCTTGAGCCAAAGTATCCTATTCCTTTCTGCCCTCATTGTTTTGACAATTTCGATAGTGGCAGTAGCGAAAATTATCAAAAGGTTTGCAAGGTCGATGATATTTACTGCGGCAATTTCACTTATTGCATTCGTACTGAACTTTTATTACAGCCCAGGCTCGCCGCACCAGGCGGTTGTTTTCGGAGTAAGGCTTTTCGCAGTAATTTCTTCAACCTCACTATTCTTCCTTACCACTACTCCAGACGAACTTGAGCAAGTTATGAAGTGGTTTAGACTTCCCCCAGATTTTATCATGATATTCGTAGTCGCGGTCAGGTTCGTCCCAGTTCTAATGTTAGATGCATTACAAATAATGGACGCCCAACGGGCAAGGGGACTAGAATTCGACAAAGGGAGCTTTGTGAAAAGGCTACGCAATACGATACCCGTTCTGGTACCACTTATTGCAGTGGCCCTGAATAGAAGCCTAGACCTCGCTGAAGCAATGGATTCGCGAGCTTACGGAGCAGTAAGAAATCCGACCTCTCTTTACAAACTTTCCTTTCAGAAACGTGATTACGTAGTTTCTTTGATCTTAGGGGTCGGATTCGCTATCGGAATCTATGTAACTTTTTTTGTTCCGCTTATCTGAACGGCAAGAACTTTAATGACCCTTTGATCAAAGTATGATCCCGAGGCGTTTTCATTTTTGCAATTGAAGCCAGAAAGGACTAGGATTCTCCTTGCCAAAATCTATGCTTCGGAGTTTGCATCAGTGGATTCGCAGATTGATTTCATCTCACAAAGGATGCTTACTGGGGCAGAGGATCTGAAAAGAGAGCTCCAAGAACTGCTAGAAAGAGGTCTCATTCAGGAAAAAGGGACCAAAATCCGGCTGAGTTCGTCCGGCAGGAAAATGATTGTTGCAGTAATGTGTGGTGGTGCTTTTGACATCATACACCCCGGTCATTTAGAGACGCTCGAACAGGCCCGATCTCTCGGGGATGTTCTGATTGTTTCAGTCGCTCGTGATTCTACTTTTCAAAGAAACAAGAAGCGTTCGCCCAACCATGGCGAAGAGCTCAGAAGGGGGCTCGTCTCTTCTCTACGTATTGTTGATTGTGCTATCTTGGGCAGTGAATCTGATATTTTCGAGACTGTTCTTTTGCTCAAGCCGGATATTATCGCACTCGGTTACGATCAGTTCCACGAGGAATCAAAGATCTCGGAGGAAATAAGAAAGCGAGGACTAACTGCAAAAGTAATCAGGTTAGAAAGTTCAAACCCCGAGATCAAGACTTCGGGAATAATTGCGGCAAAACCAGACGTTCTATCCGGAATCTGAACTTTCGGGAGATATTTCTACCTTCATTTCGTCTCCGTCTTTGAGCTTGAACTGTTTTCTCAAATTAATTGGAGAAATTATTTCCAACACTGTATCATCGTGAATGGTTCTTTCAATAACAAGAACGGCTCCGTCCGCTTTCCCGTTTAGGATCGCCTTAA
>JABDCJ010000051.1:0-17383 GCA_013288145.1 Nitrososphaerota archaeon
ATGTCGTCGTATCAAACGGAAAAATCGAGGATGTTCGGGAAAAAATATCCAGCGGAAATGCCCGGAAAGAAATAGCTGCTTCCGGCATGGTCTTGACGCCCGGATTTGTCGACATCCATGCGCACGTTGCGTTCAACATCCAGCGGCTTTGCATCGACCCCTACGAGAACTGTTTGATGAAGGGTACGACAACCGTTGCAGACGCAGGCTCCTGCGGCGAGCTTAACTTTCGTCCATTCGATAAGTTCGTAATCAAACAGAGCAAGGCTCGTATTCTCGCTTTCCTGAATATCGAATCGCTCGGAATGGTCGAGTTTGTCGACCTTCCAAACTCTAACTCGGATCAAAAGTGGGCAGAGCTTGTGGACTCGCCATCCACTTCGAAAATGTTTGCAAACCCGGAAAACACAAAGAAGACCATTCGGGAAAACAGGCAGAATATCGTCGGGATAAAGTGGGCGCATCACACTCTAGAGCTCCTTGCAATTGCGAGAAAGACGGCGGACGAGGTTCATTGCAGAATTATGGCCGAGAGCAGGCTGATTCCCGACTCGCTCGAATATCTGAAAAAGGGAGATATTGCAACGCACATCTTTCATTTTGCGCGCCACAGAATCGCAAAAAGGCACGATGGGATCACCGACGATGGGAAAACGATCCATTCTGAAGTTTTCTCCGCCAAAAAACGGGGCATCGTCTTCGACATTGGTCACGGGCAGGGCAGTTTTTCTTGGGACGTTGGGCGGCTCGCTTTAAGGGAAGGTCTGGAACCGGATACGATCAGTACGGACCTGTGGAGCGGGAACGTTGCGGGACCGGTATACGATCTCCCAACGACGATGGCAAAATTCCTGCATCTCGGGATGAGCCTTGAAAAAGTGGTCGAGGCGGTGACTTCAAAGCCCTCCGAGGTCCTCGGAAGAAGCAACGAGTTCGGTGCTCTAAAACCCGGGACGAGCGCCGATCTGGTTGCATTCAAAATCCAGCGCAGGAAGAAAGTGCTAACCGACAGCTATGGAAAAAGTGAGATTGCAAATCAAGTAATTGAGCCGGTGCACGTTATCAAAGATGGCATTCTCGTAAATTCCAGATAACCTACAGTATTGCACTCATCATTGGAAGATGCAAATATTTCTGAAAGCTTACCTGATGGTTGTCTCCGGTAGAGTTCAAGGCGTCGGATATCGAGCTAGCGTTTACGAGATTGCAACTAGGACTGGAATCACGGGACACGTTCGAAATATGGATGATGGAAGAGTAGAGATTCTTGCGCAGTCGTGGGAAAACGAAAAACTCGAATCATTCTTGGAATCCATAACGAGCGTCAGGCTCCCGGCTAGAGTGTACGACGTAACGAAGACTGAAGTCGAATTCTCAGATGATGTTAGAAATTTCAGAATAGTGCACTAATGAGCGGATCATTTCCGGGATCCATCATGAATGAATTCCTACCTGGCTAATTCCTTTTTAGCTCGGGGCGCGCCACGGTTCGACAGATGATTTTATTTTGAGCGCCGAGATAATTTATGGCAAAGTTGACGGTCTGGGCGAGACCTTCGGCAGATTTGTCGTCATGACGATGGATGTCCCGTGGAACCTAGTCGGGAGCCGTCTCGGTGGGAAGCCTGCGAAAGTGGTCATGACTGAAGGGCTCGAGAACGAATACCTGGATAAACTGGTTAGGGAATTGCCTGAAGTAGATACCGTAGTTGGCATCGGCGGCGGCGTTGCAATTGACACGGCAAAGTACTTTTCGTGGAAGCGCGGCTGCAAGGCTGTATTCATCCCGACGATAGTTTCGGTTAACGCTTACGCGACTCCAGGAGCGGCCGTCCGTTTTAGCGGCAAGGTAAACTATCTCGGCAATGTGATACCAGATAAGATCATCATAGATTTTCCGGCAATCCAGTCTGCGCCGAAGCGTCTTAACACGGCAGGCACCGGCGACATTTACTCCTGCCGTACTGCTCTATTTGATTGGAAGCTCGCGCACGAAAAGAACGGCGAGTTTTACGATGATAAGATCGCGGGTGAGTCGCGAAGAATCTTGAGCACGCTTGTGGGAAACGCAGGTGAAATCAAGAACGTAACTGAAAAAGGGATCAAGACGCTCGTCCAGCTGCACATCGACACCAACAATGTTCAACTGGCGGCAAAGAGCCCGCGTCCAGAGGAGGGAAGCGAGCACCTGTTTTTCTACGCACTCGAGGAGCTCACCGGCCGAGCGTTTGTCCACGGCGAGGTCGTCGGAACTGGAATCTACGTCCTGACGCACTTTCAAAATAACGAGGAAGCGATTGTGGAGGGCGAGATGGAGGCGATGGGGCTTTTATTCCGTCCGCAGGATTACGGGATTAACCAGGATGAATTCATCAGGACCGTGCTCGAGATGAAGAGGTACTCGAGTGAAGCAAAGTCAATGTTCTCAATCGTGGATGTAGTCGACATTACCCGTGAGGACGCCGAGATGCTCTGGAAGAAGCTAGCTTGAATTTCTGGCCAGTTAAGCCATTACAATTAACGATATTTTCAGATCTTGCAATTCCTGCGTGGTGTAAAGTCTCCACGTTCGGCTAATTTGAGGTCTTGTTCTGAAAGCACGAAAATTGTAGAACATGCGTTTCAAAAGTGTGGTGTTATTATCCGAGCCGGATTTTGACACATTCCGTCAGACAGGAAATGTCACAGCAGAAATCCAAGACAGATGTTTACAGGCCACGCGTAAAGCAGTCAATCAAGGTCGTTAGCCGGACGATATTCTGTATCCGGTGCAATGAGGAGGTCGCAGCCTATTACTGTCCGTGCGGAGCTTTTCTTTGCACGATCGATTTTATCTCGCACAACTGCACGAACACGCTCAAAGAGATGTACTACAAGGACCTCGTGGAAGCTCTTCGGTGAACGAGATTCCATCGTCAATGATTTAGCTGATTGGACCTAGGACGCTTGTCAAAACAGAGCTTGAAACGAGCTCTGCTGTACAGAAAAGTGTGTCCCCTTGCGATCGCGCCGACAATGGAATAATAAAGCAATGCAGGAAATAAGTTCAATACAAGCTAGCTTGTATTATACAAATAGTTCAAGTGATGCTCCCAATGGAACCCATCGAATTACATTTTCACTCACGCGCGTGGGGTTGCGCTAGGGGGGTCGGTTTTAAGGCAACTATAAAATCGTAATGATATACAAATTGGATCCACGCCATTCCGGCGGAGCACATTTACCGGGGTTCTAATGAATTCGTCAAATCATGTTTGCACGCACGCGCGTGGGATTGTACTAAGGGGGTCGGTTTTAAAGCTATAACAAAAACGATTGGGTCTTTGATATCAGAATACGAAAAGGCAAAGGTCTCCAAGAAATTAAGATTCGCGAATTGCGTAGCCCATTAATCGTTATCAGATCAAGAGCTAAAGGGGTTCATTTTCTCCGGATCAATTCCAACTCTCCGTAAAATCGTAGAGGTTAGTTAAATGATGAATCTGGTAAGAAGAGTTTAGCCAGGCGAAATTTGAAAACCATGGAGCACATGCGAGCCCAAAATATTGGATACCAGAAATTGCGGCAACGTCTCCTCCCATGAACTGATCTGCGATTTTGCTTTCGCAATGCAATATAGCGGAAATCGAGAGGTATTAGATCCATGTCCATGAACACATGCAGTACAGTGCAATGCGGTCAAAAGAATAACATTAAGCAAAATTTGGTTTAGAAAGTTTCCAGCCCGAAGAAGTAACGTATTTAGAAGTAAATGGTTTCACTTATCGCCGAATCATTTTCTGCTAACGTGTAAGCTTTAGGAACAGACTGGGTTGCTCCTGAAACTACCGACGTGATTCTTGGAAGTGATCCTTTCCGGCTGAAAATGTCGAAGCCCGTTTGAACGAAAAGGTTGCTGAGAAACCAATTCCCCAAGGGCGAATCAACCCCGAGAAGATCCGGCTAGTCAGATAACTGCAGGCCTGGCCAACTGGCCGAACAAAATTTACTTTATCCATGAGATATGGAAAAAAGGTGTTTAACGACCGAGCCCGGCTTAGTCAAGCAATACCTTGTCTTGGTTCGATCAAGAATTCCAGTACCGGATCGAGGAAGGAGAACCAAGCTTCGAGCCGAGCAAGATTGAGGCGGTCCGGAAAGACGGCGAGGATTTTGATGATGGTTACATCGCGAACCTGCACTCAAGAATGGAAAGATCATTTTTCCCGCGTTCAAAGTACCGACTTGAATTTGAAACCGATGATTTCAGGAGATACATTCGAATTTTCATCGATTCTCCGAAAAGCAAGATACTCAAAGTAGGCAAGAAAACGGTGTTCGAGCTTGTCATTGTGCCGAAAGCCGAAATCGCTCAACAATTATCTTTAGAGCAATAGATGGGAAAAGCGGACCAAAGGAATTGCAGCAGATTTTCCAGGCCCGAATTATTGCTGGCCTCTTGAATTTGGATATGAAATTTTTTCCTGCAATAACTTTTTCCATTGTGTGAGAGGGAGAACGTTTCGGAACAATGTTATATCAAAGATAATAAGATGAAAGTATTTGTCCATTCTTGCAATAACATGCAAGAGAAGTTATTTTGTTAGAGGAGATGTATCCGGACAGACCTACAAAGAAGCAGCGGGTTGACTCACTGATGCATTCAAGCGTCGACATTGACCAGATGATAGTTTTCGAGGTCAATTTGGTCGAAGATTCAATCGACAAAGGGGTAGAAAATAACCAGATGATCAAGCTTGCCCTAAGTAAAATTAGGTCTTACGCGCAACAAAATTCCAATAAAGTTAGAGAGGCTCGAGATCTAACCAGAGTAATGGAATGATAAAATCATTCTGTTGGAATTCATATTACACTTTCATTGACAAATTGACGTAGACAAAACAGCTCTTAGTTGAGATCTCGTAATTCGTCTCTGTTCCCGGAATCGATGCCGCGAACAGATTGGAGATGTACATTCCGAGAAATGTCGACCATCTCTTACCTAAATGATGCCGTATTGCAACCTCATAGCGTTCATAGTTACCATTCAGTGATATTTCTTTGCCGTCGTAGCCATTTCCATTTCCGTTACCATTGCCGTTCATGGGACTGATCTTCATGCTTCCTACATTGGCGTACGAGGAAAGCAATTCGAGATACCGGATTATGTTTCTAAAATTGACTTTCTTCCACCTGAACTTTATGAAATCGGTAGCCGATTCATATGAAACGTCCTTTACAATTTTCTGAAGCTCCTCATCATCAACTTTCTCGATGAGCGCAAGAAAGGTACTGCTGTCGAAAGTGATGAACGGACTTTCATGGTTTATGATGAATTGTGCCCATGCCAGGTATTGGATCAAGACCTCGTTCATAAGACCGGTCTGAGTCGTGTTCATTGTACCGACAAGTTGCTCGAAAGAGCTGCTGAGCTCTTCGTAGACTCTAAATGTCCTGGTTATCGTCTTTCTCGGGTAATCTTGCTGATCCTGCGATTGTGGAGACGAGTCTCCGCCTAGAATGTCTGATTTCTCGCTCGAGAGTTCGCCGTTTCTTCTTAATTTGCCTGAAGTTATTCTCTTTCTCACTATCTTTTTTCATTTGGTAAATCAAAACACAGATCCCTTTCACGGTGTGTTCGGCAGCGGATCTTACTTACCAAAATATTGGAGAAGTTCGATTGTGGAGAACTAGCTCTTTAGGCGCAAAGCATCACGAATGTGCTCTTACTTATCAGATGGAAGCATGTCTTCTTTCGATAAAAGGCTTTGTTGTGTGCGAAGACTCATCGATAGGCACCTTTCTCTAAAAGTGGCCTGGTTCTCGGTTCGACTTGCGTCCTTTATGATGGCCATATGGTGCTAGAAGTTTACTGTCAATTCAGGAATCATGTTTTCAGTCAATGACTTAACACTCAGCGATCAGATTTTTTTATGATACGCGAGAGTGGGAAAGAGCGAGCGCCGAAGATGGTGCAACCCATTCACCGGCGACTACGTTCTTCCCCAAATTCAAGGAATAATTTCGAGTCTTTAAGAGTGTGCTTTCATTAATGATGGAATTCCATAAGCTCGTGGTGGTTACTGTTGCCGTCACGATGGTCGTGGTAGTTGCAGTCTCGGTAACCGTACCCGAGGAACTTGTTATAGTTACGACTTCGATCGTTGAGGTCGGCGCAGGATTAATTGTAGATGTGGTAATTATCCTGGATGTATCCGATTCCACTTCAACTAATTACAAAAGAAGTGTTGTTTTTTCGGCTGTATAATCGCGTTTTTCGGCTCGGTTCTTTTCCTGTTTTCCAAAGTTCGAATTAGCTGTAAGAGGTTGGAAGTGATTCATGTAGTTCGGTGGAACGAAAATCGAATTTTTCTAAAATTCACACCGGCCGTGTCTCACTGAACATCGAGCTCTGATCTGAGAAAGTGCAAACAGATTTAAAGGTTCATAAAAAAATTAGAGAATTCTTCCATATTCTATATAAGCCGCATGCGTATCCTCCTCATATCCAATGAAATACAGAAGCAAGATAGAGATAATTGACTCTATGCTACGCTCGATAAATTCGGGAGCCACAAAGACCCACATTATGTACCGGGCGTACATGTCGTACTCTCAACTTACGGAGTATCTTCATTTGTTGCAGGAGCGGAACCTCGTAGTGTTCAATCCCCAGTCGCAGCTATTTGCTTTGACAGAAAAGGGACTAAAGTTCATGAACGCCTACGAGAGAATTCACGAACTTGTACCAACGCCCGAGGAAAGAAACTCGGAAGCTCAACAGGTACAAGTGCACGAAGAATTTCAGTATTAGAGTCTAGGATACCCACGGGGGGATTTTTTCTCCCCCACTCAAAACTTGTTTTCTCTCGCGACTAGTTACGTTATTTTATCTTAAAGAGTATCTGCAAACCAGAGTTTGATAAGGCTGTTCTGTACAGAAAATTGTACCCCTTGCGATCGCGCCGGATTCGGTTCTGGTAATGCATCGAGAAATTTCGCCAATCTTGTTTCGTGGCCGCTCTAATTCCTATTTGAGCTTTCACTATTCACCTGTCCGTATCACTCATGGGTATTTGAATCAAAATGGATCTAAAGTTTTCGGCCGGGTTTAGGACTAAAATTATGGCTCGGTTTGCTCGAACAAACTCTTATGAAAGAATAATTTGGGTTAGAGACCGAACTCGTTTAAGACTAATTGCACGGTCGTCATTCAGAGGATATTGATGTGACGGTCAGAACTGATTTCAGATGTAGTTTTGCGGAGCAGAAATCAAAGGCGTTTCTCCCGATAATGACCATTCTCAATTACGAATTGATGAATGCCCATACAAAGATTCAGTTAAAATCTCGTACAAGTGTCCCGAATGTGGGCAAATTAATGATCGATATTGGGATATTCAGCATCTTAGGTAAAATTCTAACACTTGGCCACCTAAAGCTAACGCGAGTTAACTGGGGGAAAAGCCGATGAATAATTATCAATAGGTAAGACGAAATTGAGCGCCAAAAAGATCACGCTTTCCACAGAATCTGCGTCGCTGTCAAAAGTGATCGGAAATTCAAAACAAAATATGGAGAGAAGAACATTGAAGGAAATTATTCAAGGAAGGACGCCTTCGTCGAGGCAACTCTGTAATCGAGTAGTAGTTTGGCTTCGATTTCAATCTATAGAGGCCTAAAAATAAATCAAAGACGAATTGATTTTGGCATATTTCTTGTACAGATTACGCTCGTGCGGCCTGAGGCACTGAAGGAAGGGTTTAACGAGATTGAATCAAGAGTGATGTCGGAACACTTCAACTATTTGAAAAACCTCGCAGAAAAAGGAATTGTAATCTTGGCGGGTCTGACATTAAACAAGGACTACTCCAACTTTGGCATAGTTATTTTGAAGGTCGAGACGGAGAAAGAAGCCAACGAAATATTGCATGACGATCCGTCTGTAGTAAACCAGGTTATGAGGGCAGAACTTTATCCCTTTAAGATATCGTTATTCAATCCTGATGCAGCGAAATAAGCAAGATAGCAATTTGTCGTAGAAATACAAAGTTGCCTGCATCAAAGTTCCTCTGTAGATTCTTACGGTTATTGTTGGCATGTCTTACATATTGTAAGACGGACTGTCTTAGGAGTTTTGGAATTGAGAGAGGCTCAGGTGTGAAGACTTGAGGTAGAGTCTTGGTATGAGTTCTTTACCTCGCCCTGTTACGGGACATCAGACTTGATGCCGTTATCCGCCGGCAAATTTTTGTGAAAATAGGATGACTGATCCCGATCAGGAACCCGATCCTTGAATTAGAGCATCTATATATTTCATGAATGCCCCACCGAGAGGAGGGACGTCTGCTTTTTGGATGCCACTCCTTAGAGATTCCGGAGAAAGCTCTTTCGCGGAAATCATGAAGCAATCGTTTCGTGAGGGTTTGTCCGGCGTGATCGGAAAGAGCGGCATGGAAGCAGTTTTCTTCAATTTCAAGTTAGATGGTAATCTCATGAATCCCAAAGCCATCCATGCTTCACTCTTGCCTGCGTTCAAGGAGCACGGCGCGGAGATTTTGGAGAAAGCCGTGTTGAAAGAATTGTACAAACGCATAGACGTACAATTTGCACAGGGGACAGAAGATTTCAGATACGAAGAAATGTTCAATCGGGCGCGAGCCGTTTTTGTGGCAAAGCAGATCAGGGAGTGAAAATACTATTTCAACTACTACCAGTGGAGAAACCTATCTCGACCTTTTGCTCGGATCTGAGGCCCGCGCGGATCTTGTTAGGCTGTTCCACGCAAATCCGGGAATAATGGACACTGCGGACGGAATTGGTCGAAGGATAGGACTAGTTGCACCTGCGATCAAGCCAGATCTTGAGGAACTCGCAAACGCGGGACTCCTTGATAAGAAAAAATTCGGCACCCACGAAGTCTTTTTTTTGAATCACCAGAAAGACGAAGAAATGAAAAATTCCATTGCTACTTACCTCCAGAATGTAAAGCCAACAGGGTGAAAAAACGCCAAGAGTAAAATCTGGAATCGCCGGGCTGGATGCGATGCTGATGGGCGGTTTTCTCGAAAAAGACGCAGTCATGCTAGCCGGTTCGGCTGGAGCCGGAAAAACCACTATCGCGCTGCAGTACCTTGTCTCAGGTATACGTGATTACGAAGAGCCGGGGGTATACGTTACCTTCGAGCAGCTTCCAGATCAGATTTACCGTGATGCGAAAAACTTTGGCTGGGATCTCCCGAAGATGGAGGAGGAAAACAAGCTCAGAGTGATCTGCACATCACCGGACCTTTTGTTTACGACTGAAGACGGAGAGAGTATCTTGGATCTGCCAATCGGAGACATTCATCCAAAAAGAATCGTGATCGATTCTTTGAGCCATATCTCTATGTATGCCGGCGAGAAAAATATGCGGCTGGAAACTTACCGGCTGATCTCGTGGCTGAAGATGCATGATCTGAGCTCTCTTCTGCTCTGGGAGACATCCAACATGGTGGGGCAGGTTTCCTCGATATCGGATTCTGGATTGAGTTTCCTAGTCGACTCGATAGTTCTGTTAAAACCGGTCGAAATCGACTCCACGATCCGCAAGGCTCTTGTCATCCTCAAATTGCGCGGCTCTGATCACGACAAGAGACTGAGAGAGTACGAAATCACCTCCAGGGGCGTCGACGTTGCAGCTCCTTTTGCAGACTACGAAGGTATCATGACGGGCAGCGCGCGTAAAGTTGTAAAACTTGAGCAGGCGACCCAGAATTTCACCGAGGCGTTTAGTCGGAAGAGACGCTGAGCCTTGAAAATAACATCAAAACTAGTCGGTGCGATTGCCCCGGTAATAGTTGCAATAGTTACAATTTTACTCATTCTGTCTGACCCTCCCGATACCGTTTACGGGAATCAACTGCTCACTACAATCCTTGCAATAATTTTCATAGGAGCTAATTACTTTCTCGTTGCTTACATTGCAGGAAGATCGTACACTCGAACCGGTTCACTCAGTTTTCTCCTCCTCGGGTCATCGCTCGTCATTGCCGGTTGCGCCTCAGTCCTTACCTACACTGTTTCCACGGCTCCGAATTTTACCTCTACCGTTTTCAACCTTGGATTTTTCAGCGCGGCGATTTTCAGCATTATCGCAGCCATAACTTCGTACTACGGGAACTCCCGAGAAAATGTACTTTCCGTAAGAAAGTGGGTAGGAATACCGATCATTGTTTACACTACACTTGCTCTGCTTTCAGTTGCAATAGCACTCTCCGCACTCCGCGGATCAACACCGATGTTCGTCGAGCAGAGTGCGAGCTCTACAGCGCTAAGACAGACTGTGGTAGGGCTATCTATCTTACTTTTTGGGGCTTCATCAGTGATATCGTTGCGGATGTACACCGAGTCTCGCTCTGACATCCTTTTCTGGTACAGCGGCGGACTGGCGATGCTGGCTGTAAGTTTCCTGCCGACATTTTTCTTGAACGTCACTGCGGGGACCGAGCTTTCATGGATTGGGCGGATCGCCAAATACCTCTCGGGCATCTACTTTCTCGTGATCGTCCTCTCTTCAACGAGAAAGCAACCACGAATAGAAAATGATGCCGAAAAGATGAAGGAAATCGAGACGCGACAGCATCAGAAGTAACGCACCAAAAACTTTGTTTGCCATAATTCTCTACGTGGGGAGTCCTCTGTCCCTTTAAAAGCGACTTGCAACATTTCTATGTTGCATTCTCTTTTAGTATGATTTAATCCGCCCTCCGATCTGAAATCGAAATTGAAGTATCTCTGCCGACTTTGCGGTAGAGTCATTTCTGCCAAGCTGCCGCATATTAGGAATGACCAAAAAGGACTGTGCGAAAACAAGTCCGAATTTGCCGAAGTGCAAGAAAAAGTTGAGGCATTTGGGGAGGAGACCCAGAAATAAAAATGAAATAATTATTCTTAGGAAAAACAGCTAATACTGATTTTCTCCTCTGTAATATTTTCGAAGTCGAAACAAAGGAATAAATCACAAATTATCCTAAGTGCTCAACACGTTAATTAGAAAGTTGCAGTAGTGGATAAATGAAGCGTAAGCAATCCATAGGAATAATTGCCATAGTTGTTGCATTAATTTTAGCTTCATCGCTCGCGGTCTACACAGTTTATTTGTCTAACAATAGTACGACAACGGCATCATCATTCTCGGATGTCTCGCAATCAACTCCCCCCGTCGTCAGCAACAGATTCTACAATTATAACTTCTCTAGCTTTTGATCACTGGGCTTCCATCGGACAGAGAAATCTCACAGCGGTAATGTCAGAATACTCCACCCGGTACATTGCAGTATGGTGGAATGTGAACGGAAGCAAAGCTCTAGAAACTCACAACGGAAAGAACGATTGCAACATCCCGACCGGGCCCGGTAACTGTTCCGCGGTTGTTATAGCCGCTTGGCAGAGTTTCTTTAATGCTACGTCATTTTCATCGTATCTGAATTACTCAATCTGCAATTTCAAGGTGAACTTTGGGGAAGATCAATCTTCTTTTGTTACCGCGACGCTGTGGTTTTACCTTAGCAACGAAACGATCAAAGTTCCCTACGACATTGATTTCAGCAAAATAACCGGTCAGTGGCAGCTAGAAAGGGATTCGTTTGGGTTCCCTGGTACTCCAGCACAAGTACTTCAGGGATCAATTAATCCGTCCTGTTCATAAGACAAATGTTTGCGTTTTTGTTTCGAAGAATGGTTGAGACTGCACAATGTTGCTCCTCCGTTAGAATCCCAACCTGCGGCAATATTTCATTTTGAAATCGTCAACAAGCTGATGCTGGACTAGGACGATTTGATCAAGAAATAGTTCCATTCGTCTCCAGGATTCAATCATCACGTCAGAGAACAGACCTTTTTCCCTCAGAGTATGGATCAATCCATCACTGATGTAGGTACTCCTTGGATTGTGAAACCATGGTTTTGTTAAATTACTACAATCTACTCCCAAACCCAAGCCTCGTCAAGAGACGTTACTTCCTCAATCCAATCACAATTCACTCCGGATGCAATGTGAAATTGTGAAATCGTTTTCAAATCAGGTGCATCGATAAGACAGTAGACTCTATTCTCTTCGGGCACGTCAATTATTCTAACGAGTGTGATTCTATTGGCCCCTGAATGGACGGAATAGTAGAATGATCCAATCTCGTGGTCCGCTCGCCGATGAGTGTCCAAGAAGACGGGCATTTTCTTAATGGATCACCATTTCAGATTGAACAGTATGTTTACAGAAAACATTTGGTGCCAAATAAACGCGATGCAACTATTTCTCGTTGCATCTCCAATCCTAATCTTTTCTTCGGAATTGAAATCAACTATCCCATGAACGTATTTCATTTGAGGGCAAGAATTGGATTGCTAACCACAATGAAATTGCGACTATTTGGCGTGACGAAATAGAGCATATCTGGTCGACACGTGGTCTGGTAATTGCACGGTTCCTCTCATATCTTTTCGACTCCATTCGTTTCTCTAACACTACTAATAGAGCAATGCAAATTAGGCAGTAACCCGACTAACTGCCTAAGGTAGATTTTAGGAATGTCCTCCAGACTCAGCGCAAGAAATCAAATCAGAGGCCGTATAGTGAAACTGAAGAAGGGCGAAATTGTAGGATCGGTCGAAATCGAACTCATTGGTCCTGCCAAAATCACTTCTGTCATAACAGAGGATTCGATCACCGAGATGAATCTCAAGGTCGGCGACGAAGTAAATGCCGTGATAAAGGCAACCGAGGTTATGATTTCGAAATAATCTTCAATATTTCCCGATGAATGACTTCAAACCTCCTAACTATTTGTTAGTGCAAAACTGTGTGAATTCTAGAGCTCGTGTCTAAAATCAAACAACTTTCCGAAGCAGTCCAGTCTCGACTTCATAAACGAACCCAGTGACGGGTATTTCATTAGGGATGAGAGGAGAATTCTTGATAGTTTTCACCTGATTTTTCACATTTTCATCTAGATCTGGAAACGAGTGGAACTTTACGTTGCTCGCATCATGACCGAATTTCTCCTTCAGTCGATCCTGCAGCGCCTGATCGTTAAAGGTCAGCATCCCGCAGTCCGTGTGGTTGATCACCACAAACTCATTTGTTCCAAGGAGCTCATTTGAAATTATCAGCGATCGAATGGCATCATCCGTCGCAATTCCTCCCGCATTTCTAATGATATGTGCTTCTCCCGTCTTCAATCCTGCAAGCTGGCTAACCGTCAATCTAGCATCCATGCAGGCTAAGATCGCGAGGTGTCTGGAAGGTGGCATCGGTTGCTTGCCCGGGAAAGATTCCTTCGCGTACTTTTCATTTGCTTCGACTAACTTTGCTGTTTCGCTCATGAAAATGGAACGACTTTCGTCAGATAATGTTAAGCTGACGAAATGCGCTTGATCAGCGCAAGAAATTGGTGCAATTGAGAAGGATGCACAATTCGGTAACTAATTCATATTTCTTGATAGCGGTCCGGTTTACATTCCCGATTTCCATTTCGGATTACTTTTCGTGGATTATGTGACTACGAAGATGCGAAAGATATCTGAGTCGATCCTGCATTCGTGAAAGTCCAGGCAGCGAAACAGTGTGCACCATTGCTTGACATCGCAAAGAGCGTCACATCTTGGTTACCCGCTGCCACACCGACTGCATTGTTGCTGATATCTATTGGACTGCTCCAGGTTGTACCGCGATTCGAGCTGAATGAGACGTATGCGTTCCAAACCGCTGAACCACCGGAAATAGCTTGGCCCCACATAACAAACAAGTTGACACCATCTGAGGTAAAGATGTGACCAAACGAACTGCTCCGGCCCGTTGGGCTGATGAGTGAGGGAGCTGACCAAGTGGGCGTATTGGAGGTAACTCTTTTTGAAGATGTTACGTAAATTCCCTGATTGGAAAGCGAGTGAAAGGTCAGAAATGCATTATTTCGAAACGCAACATTCTCTGGCTCCCAGTCGTTATTCACCGCTCCGCTGATCGTCTGATTGGGTCCCCAAGTAAGGCCTCCATCAAGGCTAACTCGGCCGTAGATTTGGTATCCGGGTTGATTGTTCACCGTTGCAGTGCTATTGGCGTTCCAAGTTGTAAAAACAGTAAGACCAGAAGCAGCGATCCACGGCTCTCTCCCGAAGTGCGCTCCACCGTTTGAGAAAACGAATGAGAACAATGTCATGTTGGCAGACCATGTTTTGCCAGAGTTCATACTTCCAGTGAAAGAAATTCCGTCTGCAATGATATAGGCTCTGGTTCCTGTAGCTACAATCTGTTCCTCTCCATTAGTGGATGGATTGATAACATCTGTAGGATTACTCCAACTCGCTCCATTGTTGTTGGATACGCTAACGTAGACTGAACCATCATTGGTTGAGTTCGCCGCAGAATACCAAGCAACGTAAACATTTTTGCCAAATGCAGCTATTGCGGGAGTAATTTGAGTATGCGTCGAGTTATGGCTTAGCTGTGATGTAACGAAGCTTTGGCCGTTGTTGGTGCTCGCCGCAACGAATGCTTGGAGGACTCGCGTCCCATTTGCCTGAGTCACGCTCTGTGACCAAGCAACATAGACATCCCCACTGTTAACGGACTCGAATTGCGTGTACATAACAGGAAATTGCGATGTCCCTCCACTCACGCTCAACTTGAGGGCACTGCTTGTGACGGGCGGAACCCAAGTTACTCCTCCATCTGGGCTTTCCCTGAAGAAAATTCCTGCACCGCCTTCAGTCCAGGCAACGTAAACATTCTGGCCGTTGTTAGCGACTTCAGGTTCGGTTGCCATCCCAGCATCGTTACTGAGATTTATTGCAGGAGTAAAAGTCGGCGACGCTCCAAATGAAACAAAAGAGAATGAACTTGACAACAGAATTAGTGCGAATGAGATACTAACTAGAAAAACTATTTTCTTGTGTCTTACTTGATTGACACTTGAGAGTTCGGACATAAGATTTGAATCAGGCCATGAGACGACGCTGGATATTTATTGTTTGGAGTCGCTTCTGCTTTTTGTGTACGGGCATATCGAAAAGCGATATCAATTGTTTGTTTGAGCTCGTGATTAAGTCAAACAATTTCTGATGGATATGAAATACGAAAAAACTGAAACCAAAATTAGGGCGTAATTTCGCAACGTTAAAACGCGCAATTAGAAAAGTATTCTCACTGTAAACATTGCTGGAGTGGATTTCAGAATCTTTTTAGAGAATTTCTTTGAGCGATTCTGCAACCCAAGGCACTTCTCTAGTAGCGATAAGTAAGCACCCAAAATGAGAGTTAGGAAAACCTATTGAGCAGTTCGACGAAGCGCCAATGAGATCTTTACTGTGCGTGTCCATACCTATGAGGATCATTGTCGAATTTCTGTTTGCAGGCAGTAGAGCAGAAGTAGAATGTCTGCCCATCATGTTCTGACTTTAGCGTCGTTTTCTTCTCGTCTACCATCATCCCACATACTGGGTCTTTCATCATTTTTGGATTCCCAGTTATTCAACGGAATAGAAAGCTATTTCTCTCTTTATCTTTACATTTGTAAATTGAGATTGAGATAAGAAATATGAAACTTGACCCGCTTGACCTAATCATTTTGAAGGAATTAACAGTCGACGGAAGAGCATCGCTCAGGGAAATTGCAAGAAGGGCCTCGCTCTCGACACCGACAGTATCAGCTCGGTTCGAAAGAATGAAGCACGCTGGCTTGATTCAAAAGTTCATTCCAGTCCTTGATCTGGACGCTTCGGAGAATTCAGGAATAATCGCCCTTGTAAGCGTAAGAGCCCCAACGTCAAAAATAGATTTGATAGCAAAAGCGCTATCCCAGATGCCAGAAGTGCATGGAGTTTTCATGACTGCAAGTCCGAACAATCTTATATTGAAGGTCAGCCTGCCTAACACACAATCCCTGCAAAATTTCGTAATGGGATCAGAGCTCAGGAAACTTAAGGTGGAAGTCGGCGACAGCCAAATAATCACCAAAACTGTCAAAGATGAACATCCACTTCCGCTTGCTGGACAATTTCAAATGCGACTCAAGTGCGATCTTTGCAAAGGAGAAATAAGCTCCAGCAAACCCTACTCAATCAAGGTAGCCTCCACAAGATATTACTTCTGCTGCAAGACCTGCAAAAGCACATACCTTGACAAGCACGCGTTAAGAATCAGAGCGCTGAACAAGCAAGTAAGATCGGTCGAAGCTTAACGTTTGTAAAGACGAAGTTTTTATTACAACCCTGTTGTTGTACTAATTATGCCGACAGATCCTGTCTGCGGAATGTTCGTTGAAGAATCGCCTGAAACCCTCCACGCAACCGTCCGCAGTACTACCTACTATTTTTGCAGCGAGTCCTGTCTCCGGGAGTTCACTCGCCCGGAGCAAGAACTGCGAAACATAAAGCTCAGCCTAGTTCTCAGCGTTGTTCTAGGAATCCCTATACTCATCCTTTCTTACGTTCCGCTAAGTCTTCCTGTTCCAACTGGGCTTTTGCTCTTGGCGCTTGCAACGCCGGTGCAGTCTGTCGCCGGTTTCAGGTTCTATCGCGGCACTTACGACGCGCTGAAGATGCGTTCCTCCAATATGGACGTTTTGATAGCTGTTGGTACTTCTGCTGCGTACTTTTACAGTCTCGTTTACGTGCTTTTTCCCAAGCAATTTCCATTTGGAGGACTCTACTTTGATACTTCTGCCGTGATCATTGCCCTAATTCTTGTAGGGCGACTGCTGGAGAACAGCGTGAGGACAAAGGCGACGGAAGCGATCAGAAAACTTGCAGATCTCCAGCCTCGCCTAGTGACAATAGTTGGAGATTCAGGAAAAGAGGAAGAAATACCGATAGAGAAACTCGCAGTTAACGACATTTTCATTGTGCGCCCTGGTGAAAAAATTGCAACCGATGGAGTAGTTATAGACGGTCAGTCTTCAGTCGATGAAAAACTCCTGACCGGCGAAAGTCTACCAATTGAAAAAACTGCGGGCAGCGAGGTCATTGGCGGGACTTTGAATAGCAACGGCGCATTAAAAATCAGAGCGACAAAGGTGGGTGCGGATACCGCGCTTTCAAAGATCGTGCAAATAGTCCAGGAATCACTCAACTCGCGTGGGCCTGTAGAAAGGCTGGTTGATACAGCCTCGATCTATTTTGTTCCTATAGTCATCAGTATATCAATCGTGACTTTTCTCGCGTGGACATTCGTAGCGCTAAAGCCCTTGAGTTTCGGGTTCACTGCCGCCGTGGCTGTGCTCATCATAGCATGCCCCTGCGCACTCGGTCTTGCAACTCCTGCGGCGATCGCAGTCGGAGCTGGAAAGGGAGCGGAAAACGGTATTCTGATCAAAGGCGGTGAATATCTTGAGCGGAGTGAGAAAATCGATATCGTGATTTTCGACAAGAC
>JABDCJ010000051.1:17393-17742 GCA_013288145.1 Nitrososphaerota archaeon
GGCAAACCAGTCGTGACAGACTTTGAAAGCACATCTGAAGTTTCGGACGATGAGATCTTGAAACTTGCTGCTATTGCTGAAAAAAGATCTGAACACCCTATAGCTCTTGCAATAACGAAAAAGGCAATTGAAAAATTCGGAGGTGTGCCTGATCCCGACTATTTCATTTCGATGCCTGGGAAGGGAGTTCAGGTGAAGTACTCGGGTAAGGAGATTTTGTTCGGTACTCCAAGATTTCTTGAAACTCAAAGACCCCTCGATCCTAAGGTTCTTCAAAAAGCAGCCGATCTTCAATCGCAGGGCAAGACCGTGTCCCTTCTTTCAATCGATGGCCGTCTAGCAGGAATTG
>JABDCJ010000052.1 GCA_013288145.1 Nitrososphaerota archaeon
GATGAAAAATCAACTGCCCATCAACTGAGCGCAGAGATCTTAGTTGTTGGAAATGAGCTTCTAAATGGCACGACACTCGATACGAATTCCCACTGGATGTCGCAGGAACTTACTTCCTTAGGAGTGAAGGTAAATCGAAAGACGACCGTGAGGGATGAGCTCCTGATTATTTCGTCTGCATTCGCAGAATGCGCTTCTCGAAAACCCGACTGGTTGTTTTCAATCGGTGGATTAGGACCTACTTATGATGACATGACAATTGAAGCGGTGGCAAAATTTCTCGGAAAGCCATTGTATCTTGATCCGAAAGCAGCCCAGATGCTCAAGGAAAGTTATGTTCGTCGTCGTAAGATGTTCAATCGGCCCATTACTCGGATGCCTAAGTCCAGCCTAAAAATGGCAATGATTCCTCAGGGGTCGACACCGCTGTATAATTCTGTTGGAAGTGCCGCTGGTGTTCTCGCAAGATTCCGGCAAACAAACATTGCGTCGTTTCCAGGGGTTCCGAGTGAGATGAAGGCGATATTCACCGAGGAAATAGTTCCCATGATCAAGAAAGAATCGACACAATTTGTTAATGCCGAGGAATGGATTGAGCTGATCGGTACTTCGGAATCCAGGCTCGCTCCCATAGTATCTAGAATTTCATCGAAGTATTCGCCAGTATTGTATATCAAATCTCATCCCATGGGTTTTGAAAAAGGAAAATCAATTATCGATGTCCAAATAATCATGACTACGACGAAAGAAAATGAAAGAAATGCCCTCAGATCGCTTGAGCAAGCAACACAAGAAATGAATCGAGCTGCAAAAAGACTCGGCGCAATCGTCAAGAAACTAAAATCAGTACGATGATTCGGCACTAGGGCGGAGTAGTCGCATTCTTCTTTCTCTGCCGCATTTTGCGCACCTGAAGGTTGCGTAACCGCGAGGGTTCCGCACGTTCTCAAAGTTTATGATGAAATTCTTCGTTCTCGTCATGCACCGATCGCAGAATCTAAGCTCGTATTGTTCATCAGACATGGAGCGCCAAAAACCCCCCTTTCAGTCCCAGTATTTCTTAGTTTCAATAAACTTGAGTTTGGCTTCCAAAAGATCATTGTAAAATTCTCGATCGGAATCGTGCATCCTACTAAGGACCCGAGACGCAACCTGTGGACCAACGCCGTAGACGCTTTGAGCGATAATCGCCTTTTTCCCGTAAGCGAGCACAAGATCGGCCGATCTTCGGGTCTTTGACAGTATGTCAAATTCATCTTTCGAAAGCTGATTGCTCTTTGCCTTCTTTTTTAGAAGGGCCGAGGTTGCAAACCTTGCACCGTACCAAAGAACAGCTAACAAGCGCGAACCACACTTCTCGCAGACCGGTTGATCATCAAGATCGCCTACACGAACGAATTCTTTCAAGGTCCCGCAATCAAAGCAAAGCAAACTTGCAACTTCTTTCTCAATATGCGATTTCATAGACTCTACGGAATTTGTTGCTGGTTCCGCATAGTCCTCGTCTTCTGCATATCTCGACAGAATGTACATGGCAAGCGGGCTGGGTTTTTCAGACGCGCAAGTGACGAGTTTGATCGTGCCTTCCTCGCACTCTTTCAGAATCTGGGCTGTTCTTTCAATGTCAACTTTTGTTTCGAAAGCTTCTCTCAATGTTTCATCATAAATGGGAGTAAATCGGAATTTTACGCCAAGTTCCTTCATTTCGTCCCCGGACATTAACCGACCTCTCTTCAGAGCCCCAAACCGCTCTGCGATGAACTTCATTTCATAGCCGAAAGGAAAGTGCTTCCGAAGAACTCCCTCGATAAAGCCCGGCAAAGTTCCGTCGTAGTGAAACAGCTTTTCAGCTAACTTCTCTGTTTCGTATTCATCTGTCGTTAGTTCGATTAATATTCTGTAACCATCAGTCCACCAGTGTCTTGCCAGTCCTCCCAACCGTACCAGAATCTCCTCGAAAAGTTCGCCAAGAGTCGAATTCACTCTGTCCCCGGCAGATGTATGAATGATTAGAAAATTCTTGAATCGCTCCACTACAATTCTTTTTTCGGTGGGAACGGCTGCACCTTCGCGCTGTACTCTAATTTCATCTATTATCTCCTCTCGAGCAGATTTCTCCGCATTCCAGTTTAGCATTCTCGATAAATTCGAGTATTCAATTGGTTGTTCAACAAGAGACTCGATCTTACCCCTCTCGATAGCTACAGATCTAGCAACGTTCTCGGGGATTGGAATCATCTCCCCATCCCAACCGGGAATCGATGCGCTCGGATCAACGATTGGAGTAACGTAAACCAAGTCTTCCTGAATAGATTCGATCTGCCACACGTTTCCCTTTATGATGAAATGAATGCCAACTCTCGCGTGAAGCATCATGAATTCTTCTCCCAGTATTCCAATTTTTTTCTGGGTTGTCATATCCACAACCGAATATCGCCTTTCGTCGCGGATCATCGACAGATTTTGCAAATAGTATTCACGGCATTTCCGTCGTCTAGTGATCATTTCTCCATCGAGAGTGAGATAGCCCATCCTCTCCATGAATGTCACAACTGAGAGCAGAGAGTTCTTCGATAATGACCTAAAAGAAAAGGAGCTGTGAGCCATTTGAAGGAGGTCTTCAGTAGAAATCAGACCGTACTCCATTAGGAGACCAGCCACCTGGTGAGCTAAAACATCAAGTGGAGATTGATGAATGACCGTAGATTCAAGATGCCTCAATTGTGCCTCGTTTGAAATAGAAATCGACTCCAGACAATCCTCCGGGCTGACGGAAAGAATGATTCCCTCAGATTTTCTGTAAAGACTGTGACCCGACCTCCCAACCCGCTGAATCAAAGAATTCACCTGTCTTGGTGACATGTACTGGATTACCAAGTCAACAGAACCAATGTCAATTCCGAGCTCCAGGGTAGCAGTTGAGACCATCGCCCTAATTATCCCGTCCTTGAATTCCTGTTCGACTTTTTCGCGCTCTTCTCGTGGCAATGAACCGTGGTGAACCCCAACCTTCGATCCAAGCATTGTGAGTCGAGAGCCGAGCTCTTCAGCGGTAGTTCTGCTGTTCACGAAAATCAGAGTCCTCTCGTGGCCGTCGATGAGTTCGGTAATCCTTTGGATTCTGGCTACAGTGTGCGGCGTAACAAACAATTCTCTGGACTGGATCTCATCTTCCTTCGTTGGGCGTGGCATTTCAACCGCGTACTCCGCTTCCTTCCGGATGTTGCTAGTGTCAATTAGCCTAAAATTTCGCTCCGTCCCGCAGAGGAATCGTCCCATATCTTCAGGATTCCCAACTGTAGCCGACAGTCCTACTCGTTGATAATCAAAACCCACGGCTCGCCTTAGACGCTCCAGTCCAAAGGAGAGTTGCGACCCGCGGCGGTCATTTGCTAGCTGATGAATCTCGTCCACTACTACGTACTTCAAAGCTTTCAGGTTTACTCTCAGCCTTGAACCGACCAAAAGCACCTGCAGAGTCTCCGGAGTAGTTATCAAAATGTCTGGCGGACTCACGGTCTGCTTTCTTCTGTCTGCTTGGCTGGTATCCCCGTGTCGGACTTCGACAGAAAGTTCCAGCTCGCTCGCCCAAATCTTAAGCCTCTTCAGCATATCCCGATTTAGAGCGCGAAGAGGCGTAATGTACAGCGCCTTTATGCCGAATGTTGATTTGTCTGCCTTGATCTTCTGGAATATTGGAAGTAGGGCGGCTTCAGTCTTCCCCGATCCAGTGGGAGAAATGATCAGAACGTTTTCTCCTTCCAGTATGGCAGGTATTGCCTTAGTTTGCACTGGAGTCTCTTTGTCGAATCCTAGATCAGACAGTATTCTCCTGATGTCTCTAGACAGAAAATCAAAAGATGCCTTTTCCAATTCGTAACTACGACTCTTATTCGGGGTAATGGGCTTGGTGCGTCACCGCTTATAAAATCACTTGTTCAGCGGAAAAGTTGCAGAGGAAAAAGTTAAGCTTAAGCCTGAGCTGGCCTGATATTGGTGTCCATGGCAGAGTCTGCTTCATCCAGATCCGTTTTGGACGTTTTGAGAACAGTTCCGAACGAAAATGCGTTTTACTTTTACCGAGGGGAAGGAACACCTTCGGGAATAAAGGCAAGTAGTCTTCAGGAGTTTCTCTCGAGAATCGAGTCCGCGGACTCCCAATCGCTGTATTTTCACTCACAGCGTCATGATTTCGAGAACTGGATTCGAATGCTCGGGGATCCGACTCTTGCAAAGCAAATGCAAACGGTGGCATCTCAGAATCTGACACCTGACGAGTTAAAATCCAAACTGGTCAGAATAGTCCGAATGCGTGTCGGTAAACTGAAAAAACTCGCGCACGAAGCGTGATCTATCCGATCAGGCAGAGTTTGCATAATCTGTTTCGAGTTACAGTAAACTTACAGTAAGACATCATTTAACGTTTTAGATCTTCTCCAAGCTGTCGGGCCGGAATCCCAATCAAAGCAATCGAATTATAAACTGCCAGACATCTCGCATTGCTGCAATGCCTGACTCGTTGATTAAGAGAAATACCGTCAGCTACTCCTGCAACCTGGATATAGCAGACCCTTCAACTCTTCTTGACTGGGCGGTTCTCGCCCAAAAGGCCGGATTTACTGCAATTTGGGCATCTGATCATTTTCATCCTTGGTTTCACACTGGAGCAAAAGAAACCCAAGCTTGGGTCTGGCTGGCTACTTTACTTGAAAGAACCAAAAATATTCCGGTGGGAACAGGAGTCACTGCATCGATTCTTCGATACCATCCGGCAATTATTGCTCAGGCCTTTGCCAGTCTTGAAGCAATGCATGGAAAGCGCGTATTCCTTACTTTGGGCGCTGGTGAAGCTTTGAATGAGCTGCCTCTTGGCTACAACTGGATAGGCACGAGAGAGCGCAGAGAAAGAGTCGCAGAGTCAGCCGAAATGATTCGAAGGCTCATTACGGAAGAGTTTGTCAATTTTAATGGCAAGCACTTTACTCTCCGTGATGCGAATCTGTACATGAAAGCAACCTTCCCGATTTACATCGGTGCATCAGGTCCTAAAATGTCAGAAGTGGTTGGAGAACTTGGTGATGGATTCCTGACGATAAAGGGAGCCGATTATGCTAAAGCTGAGCTCTTTCCTGCAATAGAACGAGGGGCCAAAAAAGTCGGGAAGAAACTCGACGACATTACAAAAGTCATTGAAATAGATGTGTCCTACCACAGTGATTATCATACTGCGCTCGTACCCTTGCGCACTCAAGCGGGACCTCTCCTCCCAGAAATGTTCACTGATCCAATTTACGACCCCAGAGAAATCGAGAGAATGGGAACCAAAGTTACTGATGAACAGCTTGCAAAGTCGTTTGTCGTTGCTCAATCAGCGGAGGATATTATCAAGCCGGTTGAAAGTGCGTTCGATCTTGGCTTCGATCATGTGTATCTTGCGAGCCTTTCGCCTGACGAACCAGCATTCATCGACCTTTGCAGGCAGAAAGTTCTTCCATACTTTGCCAATAGAAACTAGGTATCCTAAAACAGATATGCGGACAAAAGCAAAAAATCTCTTCGGAGCGCGTTAGCCTTGCCAGACCATCTTTTCGAAACCAAAGTAATTGAGCTGAAGAAAACGCAGTATGATAAGCCAACAATATTCGGCGGGTTCGTAGGTCCAGGACTCGTGGGCCTTGTAACGACCGGATACATGATCGAAAAGCTGAACCTCCATGAGGTTGCTCATGTAATGTCTCAGCACATTCCGCCCGTTGTGGTATTTGTTGGTGCAAAACTGAGACACCCATTCCGTATTTACTCAGATGACGCCGGCAAGATCATGGCGATGATCTGCGAAATGCCAATTGATATCGAGGGTCTATATGAAATATCGATGATACTCCTCGACTGGGCGGAACAGGTTCAGGCTAGTGAGTTCGTAATTCTAGACGGAGTGCCTGTTTCAGGCATTCCGGCGGAAAGGAGCGCACTTGGCGTTGCTGATGAGTCGCGCATCAAGGAGCTCGAAAACAAAGGAGTCGGTCCGATTCAATCTGCGATGATTAGCGGAATAGGCGGAAGCATCCTGAATCAATGCCTAAGTAGAAAAGTTAGCGGAGTATCGCTGCTGACTCCCGTTTCAATCGATTTGCCTGATCCCGCCGCGTCGCTTGTCCTGATCAAAGCCATAAATCAGATCTATGGTCTTGCAATCGGAACCGCTGAACTTGAAGAGAATATTGAACGGCTAAACGCGCGTTTGAACCAGCTCGCTGAACAATACAAGAAACTCGGCGATCAATCAAGCGATAAGGAAAAGCAGTTCTACGGCTAACAACTTTATGTTGCGCTTCCTTTTCATTGTCGAAGTACTGTAAGGGGCATACTTCCTAGTATGAGTTCTCGCTCCACAGTCATGATCAAAAATGGAATTATTTCCTCTTCGCACCAGCTTGCTTCTTTCTGGGGCGCAAAGTGTCTTCTGGACGGAGGAAATGTTGTCGATGCTGCCCTGACAACCAGCGCTGTTCTTTCGGTTGTTCAAAATAATATGTGCGGTTTGGGGGGTGACATGTTCGCCCTCGTAAAAATGGGCGATCGCGTTACTGAGATCAACTCGAGCGGCAGAGCCGCAAAGCTTGCAACAATCGAATTGTACTCTGAAAAAGGATTTAGAAAGATTCCGCCGACTGGCCCGCTCGGTGCTAATACCGTACCCGGAATGGTGAAGGGTTGGGGCGATCTTCATCAGAGATTTTGTACAAGAGAAATGGAGAGCCTCTTAATTCCCGCCATCAACTATGCTGAGCATGGTTTTCCTATCACAGAAAAATACTCTGCCTCGATAAGAGGCTCGGTCCAGTCTTTAGGGCAATTTGAAGGCTGGCGAGAAATCTTTCTCCCCGACGGGCTGATCCCGGAACCAGGTTTCAATCTTCGACAGAAGGAGTTAGCTGACTCGCTGCGCGCGATAGCGTCGCAGGGCGTTGACGATTTTTATCGAGGGGATCTTTCAAGGCTTCTTGTCTCTGGCATAGCCAAGCAGGGGGGAATCATAACCGAGGAGGACCTTCGAGATCACGAATCCACATGGGTTGAACGTCCACTGTTTACTGATTATAGGGGAGTCAGGATATACGAGACTTCTCCTAACAGCCAGGCAGCAACTGTTCTACTCTGGCTAAACATGCTTGAACATTATCAACTTTCAGAAATGGATCCTAATTCCAAAACATTTCTGGAAATCATGATTGATACATGCCTGAAGGCATATGAAGTGCGTGCAAGATCGATCGGAGATCCGCGATTCTTTCCTCTTCCCCCCGAATTCACCTCCAAACAATTCTCAGAGGATCTATTGGCTCAGGAGCCTTTCAGAAAGAGCGAACCAATTTCCAAGCCAAAAGCACCTCAAGGTGACACAACTTATTTCGCTGTTGCAGATTCTGAAGGCAATTGTGTTTCGGTCATTCAGAGCAATTACATGGGATTTGGTTCGGGCCTCGTACCAAAAGGCACGGGCATCGTACTTCATGACAGAGGTTGTTATTTCTCGCTCGATCCTTCTCACCATAACTCGCTTTCTCCAGGAAAGAGGACATTTCACACCCTCTGCGCCTCACTAGGCGTACAGGATGGTGAAACGCTTTTCGCGATTGGCTCAATGGGAGGAGACGTTCAGCCGCAAATTCACGTCCAGCTCATGACTCAACTGCTCGATTTTCATAGCGACCTGCAGCGAGCAATTGACAACCCACGCTGGATAATTCCAATGACAATCTACGATCAGCCGAGTACAGTCTACAGAGAATTTGATCAAGCTATCGTGAAGGATGCCGCAGTCAAACGAAACTTGAGGTTTGAGACCTTGGGCGGACTGTCCTCACTCTGCGGTCATGCTCAAGCAATATTCAGGAATTCAGATGGGCTCTTCGGAGCAGCGGATCCGAGAGGCGATGGTGCCTCTGTCGGTTTCTGAAATAGATTCTATTGTAGAGCAAAGCAAAAAGGATCAAAAAGGCCCTTGAAGCCGGGCGATCTGCGAAGAAACTCTATTCACATATTCTTCCAGTCTTAGAAGTATAGTTTTGGAAGTGATGACACCAAGAATCCTATCCTTCTCCATGACTACTACGCGACGAATTCCCTTTTCCGCCATCAATTTCGAGACAGAGTCTATTCCCTCACTTGCTGACACGGTAACTAGGCCATCGCTCATGATTTCTCGCAAAAGTACATTGGCCGGACTCAGATCTTTTGCGACGACTTTTGACAGATAGTCCCACTCGGTCACGATCCCGCTTGGCCTGCCGTTTGTAGAAACCAGCGCAAATCCGTGCTTTTTCTCCGCCATCAACCTAGCGGCATCCAGCGCCGTAGTTTCACCAGAAAGCGTAATGAAGTCCGGCTCGACAATATCTTTCGCATATAGTACCATTGATATCTTTGGACGCCCCTTTCGAGAATTTTGCAGATGTAAGGACTAGTCCTGCATAAAAATGCATTCGTTAACTAGGGGCTGATACGGTTCTGCATTCCTAACTATCTTTTTATTCAATCTGAAATCCGAGTATTTCTTGCTGAGAACATGAGCACTTCAAGATCGAGGAAAGGGAGCAGATCAAAACAATCGGGGCCGACTAAGCTTTATTCCGAACTAGCTAGAAAAATTGTATCAGAATCTCTTCACCTGAAACAAGGTGATTCTGTCACAGTAGAGACTTGGAACAGCGGTCTTGAGTTTGCGAAACAAGTTGTAAAAGAGGCAAAACGTGTCGGGGCAATTCCGATAATGATTCTTGAAGATGATGATGCGTATCTATGGGGATTGCAAAATTCGCCGAAAGACTCTCTGGGAAAAATGGGAAAGCATGAATACAATTTGCTCTCTGCAACCGACGCTTACGTTTTCATCCCCGGACCGCTGATTGGAACATACAACCCTTCAGTGAACAAGGAAGATGGTTCGGTTGCGACGGCATACAATTCTTCATGGTACGAGGCGGCAGAGAAGGCAGGCATCCGCGGCGTGCGTTTGAGCTTTGGATATGTTGGCAAGGATCTGGCTGGACTTCTTGGGAAGAAACCCGAAGAAATCATCACGCGCCAGATGAAAGCGGCACTCGTGGATCAAGGAGAACTGTTGAATCTTGGTAAGCCGATAATGAGCCGGCTCGTTGACGATTCCGAGGCTGTACTGCAATCTGGTGGAGAGTCACTGGTATTCTCTTTGAAGGGTGATCTAGGTATTGAGGACGGGGTCACTGATGAAGCCGACGTTGCCTCCAAGAACAATATTTCGTACATACTTCCTGGCTTCGTGTGGAAGGACATTGTTCCTGAATCTGCTTCTGGTAAGGTTGCGGTCGCCGAGGCCGTTACAAGATTAGGTTTAGTCGAAGGAGCGACTCTTGAATTTGATCAGGGGAAGCTGATTAGCTGGAAAGGCAAAGACAAACGCACCCAGCAAAAGCTCGATCAAGTTTTAGGCGGCATCTCTGAAGAAAAGAGATTGCTCACTACTCTCACCATCGGACTGAATCAACTTCTTCCGTACGGTTATGCTCAGGATCGTTTCGTTGCAGGATCAATCGGACTTTCCGGATTCGGGATTACAGGCATCGTAAAAACCGGGACTCTATCCGTTGCAGGTCAAGCGCTCGTCGAAAAGGGAAAGTTATCCTCAATCTCCAATTAGCAAAGATTTCGAGCGGTCGTGAACCCAAGTAAATGTCGGAGCTCGGCGAGGTACTTCCAACAGATTCTGTTGTTAATACCAGCATTGAAAAGCTTCGCAAAGTTCACGAGTCTAGCTTACACGATCCAGAAAATTTCTGGAGAAAAGTTTCAGAAGATCTTTACTGGAAGGAAAAAACGGGGCCCGCCTTCGACAAGATAGAAACCCCACCCTTCGGACGCTGGTTTGCAAAGTGGAAGACTAACATTTCTTACAACGCTCTCGACAGGCACGTCCAGTCTTCCAAGAAGAACAAGGTGGCATATTACTGGGAGGGAGAAGATGGCACTGAGAGAACAATTTCATTCGCTATGCTGCACAATGAAGTCTTGCGGCTAGCGGCTGTGATGAAGGAGTTTGGCGTCGGAAAAGGAGACCGCGTTACGATTTACCTTCCTATGATCCCTGAACTTCCAATTGCAATGCTCGCTACTCTACGATTGGGCGCGATTCATTCTGTGATCTTCGCCGGATTCACGGCGCAGGCAGTTGCGGATCGAATCGAAGATTCAAAGAGCAAGTTAGTGATTACTTCTGATGGATCCTTCCGTCGTGGCAAAATAATCAATTTGAAATCAGTGATCGATGAAGCACTTTTACGAACTACATCTGTTGAAAAAGTCATAGTCGTCAAGAGAACTGGAACTCGCGTAGACATGACAAAAGAAAGAGACTACTGGTACGACGACGTTGTTAGGTCAGATTCCTCGGTGCAAAAAAATTCCAAGAATTTAGAGGTAGAGATGGTTGAAGGAATCCATCCGAGCTACATTCTGTACACTTCTGGCACCACAGGCAAACCGAAAGGCGCGACGCATAGTACCGCTGGCTATATGCTGTGGTGTTATTTTACTCAGAAGGCCGTTTTCGACGTGCGAGACGACGATGTTTACTGGTGCGCAGCTGATATAGGCTGGGTCACGGGTCACTCTTACATCGTTTATGGTCCTTTATTGACCGGATTAACTTCAATCCTGTATGAAGGCGCGCCTGATTTTCCGGCTCCAGACAGGTGGTGGAAGATTATTGAAAAGTACAAAGTGACGATATTTTACACCTCGCCGACAGCGATCCGTTCTCACATGAAGTTCGGAGAGCAATGGGCGAAATCTCACGATCTTTCCTCACTGCGTTTGCTCGGTTCTGTCGGTGAACCAATCAACCCCGAAGCCTGGAGCTGGTACTATAATCACATTGGGGACGGAATGACACCGATAGTTGATACATGGTGGCAAACTGAAACCGGGGGCATAATGATCAGTCCCCAGCCGGGAATTTCGTTAGTACCATTAAAACGTGGCTCTGCGACGTTTCCACTTCCCGGTGTCGACGCAGATGTCTTGAACGAAGAGGGAGAGAAGACAAAGCCGATGGAAAAGGGGTATCTCGTTATCAAGAAGCCCTGGCCCGGGCAGTTCATAACACTCTGGAACGACCCGGAGAGATTTTCGTCTGTTTACTTTACCAAGTATCCTGGCTACTATTATCCGGGCGACTATGCAGTCAGGGACAGAGACGGATACTTTTGGCTGCTCGGAAGGGCTGATGAGGTACTGAAAGTTGCCGGACACAGGATCGGAACGATAGAGCTTGAGGATGCATTGATCTCACACGGTGCCGTCGCTGAGTCAGCCGTTATCGGGAAAGCAGATCCGATCAAGATGCAAGTACCGGTTGCTTTTGTCGTGCTGAGGCCTGGACACAAGCCCTCGAATCATCTTAGGATCGAGCTGCTAAATCACATCAGGAAGACGATTGGGCCAATTGCAGTTCCGGAAGCGATTTACTTTGTGGATAAACTTCCTAAAACGCGCAGCGGGAAAATAATGCGAAGAGTCGTCGGTGCCGTTGCGCAGGAAAAATCTATCGGCGACGTGACAACACTTGAGGACGAAACCAGCGTCGAGGAAGCAAAGAGAGCTTATGAAGAGCTGAAGCTTGAAATGAAATCCTCGGCCGAAAAAACCGAATAGATTTCTAAGTTTTTTCTTTCAATTCATTTCTTACGGCTTCTTTCAGCAGCCTGGAGAACTCATCCGGCATTATGTCACTCCGTTCTTCGATTTTGATGTGTCGCATTCCCTTGCCAGATCCCTCAAGGAGATTAGACGATAGTTTTACACCCTGAACGAAATATAGGTTAACGTGGTCTGTGTAGTCGCCAATTGCGGCGACCATCTTTTTTCCAACAGTGTAACATGGAATTCCCATCTTCAGAGATTCATCAGATTCAGGAATTGCCTTTCTCACAAGGGTCCTGACCTTTTTCGCGAGCCGCCTAACTTTTTCATCTGAAATTGCCACAATATATTCGCTCGCATTTTTTGGGGGCGTTGACCTCATAGCACGCTCTGCTTGTTCTAATACAATCCTGAAATATTTCCGCTGTCATCCAGCTCTATCTTTTCAGCCGCGGGTCTTTCGGGGAGGCCGGGCATAGAGACAATGTCGCCCAAGTGCGCGATGATATATCCCGCACCTGCTGCGATTTCCAGTCTCCTTACAGTACATACGAATTTCCTCGGCCTTCCGAGCTTCTTAGGATCGTCCGAGAGCGACAGCGGTGTCTTAGCCATGCATATTGGGAGATTTGAGAATCCGAGCTTCTCGATAAGTTTCAAAGATTTCACGGCATCGGCCTCAAATTCTGTCCCGTCTCCGCCGTAGATCTTGGTAATTATCTTTTCGATTTTATCCTCGACGGGTTCCTCGAAAGAGTAAACTGGAGTGTTCTGATATCCCTTTGCGCACGCAGCGATTACTTTCTCTGCAAGATCCTTGCAGCCCTTTCCGCCATTCTCAAAAGTGGTAGATATCGCTGAGTCTACTCCTGAATTCCTGCAGAAATCTTCGACCATTCGGACTTCGTCGTCGGAATCAGTTGGAAACCTGTTGATACAAACTATTGGCTGTACTCCAAAGTTCTGGATATTCTCGATGTGCTTCCCGAGATTTTCTAGTCCCGTTTGAAGCGCGGAAATCCGTGATGTTGTTTGATTTTCATTCCTCAGTCCACCGTGATACTCGAGTGCCTTTATCGAAGCTACAATAACTGCACAATCTACGTTGAACCCGCCGACTCTCGATACAATGTCAAAGAATTTTTCTCCACCTAGATCGCTACCAAATCCAGCTTCGACTACAGTAAACTCTGAATGAGCTAAACCGAAAGTTGTAGACGAAAGACTACATGTGCCAAGAGCGATGTTTCCGAAAGGTCCTCCGTGTATCAGGGCCGGAGTTCCTTCGGCTGTTTGGACAAGATTTGGCTTTAGGGCATCTTTCAGGATCGCTGCCATACTACCGGTTGCCCTGAGATCTCCCGCAGTGATGGGTTTAGAGTCATTCGTGTAGCCGGTTATTATGCGACTCAAGCGTCGCTTCAAATCAGCATAGCCCAGCGACATGCAAAGTACCGCCATGACCTCTGACGCTGCTGTAATGACGAACCCAGCTTCCCTGGGAACTCCGTCACCCTTTCCTCCAAGGCCGACGAGAATTTTCCGAAGCGCCCGGTCGTTCATGTCAACAACCCGTCGAAGGTTAACGGAGTGAATCTCGTAGTCGAGCTCGTTTCCCTGAAAAATGTGGTTATCGACCATCGCGGCTAGCAGGTTGTGCGACGCCCCAACTGCGTCGATATCTCCCGTGAATCTCAAGTTAATTTCCTGCATTGGTTCGACAGTAGATTTCCCTCCACCTGCTGCACCTCCCTTCACGCCGAATACGGGACCGAGTGACGGCTGCCTTACGCAGACTATCGCCTTTTTGCCCAGCAAATTAAGTCCCATTGAAAGGCCGATTGCGGTAACGGTCTTTCCTTCACCCGATGGAGTAGGATTGATTGCCGTTATCAGGACTAGTTTGCCTCTTTTCGACGCAGGTCTGAAGACTGAGTCGACTTTGATCTTCGCTTTCCATTTCCCGTACTGTTCAATGTCGTCATATGTTAGACCCAGTCCGGTTGCGATCTGCGAGATTTCAAACAATTGAGGTTATTTCCTGCTGCCTTGATTTTGGGCTGATTTCTTAATGTATTCGCCATCATCGCTTCGTAGCATGTTCCAAGAGCCAATTGAGAGACCATTCGACTCTGCAAAAGATGAAAAAGGCCCGGAAGTTTAGGGCGACTTTCCATTTAAAGCGAGATTAATATCATACAAAAAAAGGCCCAGAATGGTGTGCCGAACTTAGTTGTAGCTATAGTCGTACGAGAACAGAAAGTAGATTTTCAATTTAAAGGGATGTTGACGCGTATTTATTGAATGAGATTCGCCTCACCTCACAAGATGAAAAAGCCGGCTAAACTTGCGAACTTTCTAAATATCCCGATCTGAAAACACGACGCAATGAGAACTTCTGAGGAATTTTTGTCTGCACTTTCGGACGACAGAGAGGTCTACTACAGAGGAAAGAAAGTTGAGGATGTCGTCAAGCACCAAGTTCTGTCTGTCGCAGCACGACATGCATCCAGACTCTTTGAAATTCAAAATCGTATTGTAACTGAACCGGAGCTCGGGGAAATCAGTCGGTACTATGCCACTCCACGATCTTCTACAGATTTGGTGTTGAGGCACCGTTTGATCTACGACACCACAATGTATTGCAACGGGGTGTTCAATATTTCGCAAGCAATCGGAAGCGACGCGCTTTTTGCTATGCGGTTAATTTCGGGTGAAACCGATCGAAAGCATGATACAAAATATTCTGAGAGAGTCAGGAATTATCATGAAATGGTCGCGAAAAAAGATCTGACTCTGGCGGTCGCCCAGACCGATGTAAAAGGAGATCGAAAAAAGAGACCGTATGAGCAATCGGATCTTGACTTGTACGTTCACGTTAATTCTGTCGAAAAAGATGGAATAGTAGTAAGCGGGGCGAAAGCCCACACCACTCAGACGGCAGTCTCGGATGAGCTGATTGTCATTCCAACTAGAGCGATGGTAGACAAAGATTCGGATTTTGCGGTCGCATTTTCAGTTCCGGCATCAACAACAGGTCTGAAAATGATCGTTAGACCGATAGACGAATTCGAAGGGAATAGTTCTGCCCTTGTCAGCCCTCATGATTACGAACTCGAAACTCTCACAATATTTGACCGCGTTTTTGTACCCTGGGAAAGAGTTTTCCTCTGTAAAGAGTTCGAATTCGCGGGACTTCTCGCAGTGACCTTTGCCACATTTCACAGGTTTACTGCTGTATCATATAGAGCTGCGACGTCAAATCTGTACCTCGGAAGTGCACTTTCGATGGCGCGTCAAAATGGAATAGCCGATTCCCCACATGTTAAGGACCGCGTTGGCGACATTGTCATGTACAAAGAGCTAATGAGAATGAGCGCGATTGCGGCCGCGAGCTCGCCTCAGATTAAGGATGATATCGCTGTTCCGAATCCTCTTTACACTAACATTGGGAAGCTCTACTCCAACAATAATTTCTCAGATGTACTTGATGCTTTGGTCGATATTTCTGGGGGGATAATTTCTACGCTTCCTTCAATGGAGGATCTGAAAAATCCGGTTCTGAAAAAAGATATCGGGAAGTACATGTCAGCTGCGGGAGACGGAGAAGAAAGAATAAAGTCGATCAGGCTTGCGAAGGAACTTGCTGCAAGCAGCCACACCGGCTACATGCTCACTTTGATGTTACACGCAGAAGGTTCAATCGAGGCGAGCAAAATGGCCCTTCTGAAAGATGCTGATCTTTCTGATTCAGAAAAGCTAGTAAAAAGAATACTCGAAAGCGACAAAGTGAAGTAGATTCTGTCTTGAATCGCTACGATAATTCAGAAATCAATTTCTAAAGCTCCTACGAATTAACTTGGATGATTGCATCTATTTCCACCATTCGTGGGGATTTTCGGAAAAGCTTTCAGTCTTGTTCTGTCTTAAGATCCTTGATGGGATCAAAATATCAGATCCCGCCGTACTATCCGTTATGAAAATCAGTTATGATTATTAATAATAGTTCGCACTACCAAATTGTGAAAATAATAACAATCACAGAACACTTATTAATTCGATAATAAAATCTCTTACCAACTTATTTGGAGTAATCTGAGAGAGAAAATGAACCGAAACATGATGATAGCTGTAGTCGTAATAATTCTCGTTATACTAGTCGTCGGAGTCGTTGCGGGCGTTTACATCACCATGAAGTCCACCACGACCTCTAATTCTACTTCTTCTTCGATCCTCGGGGGCAAGGTAATCAAAGTAGTTGCCGCAGAGAATTTCTGGGGTAGCCTGATCAGCCAGCTTGGTGGTAACCGAGTATCTGTCCTTAGCGTCGTGTCAGATCCAAATGCTGATCCTCATCAGTATGAATCGAACACCGCTGACGCAGAGGCAGTTGCGAATGCCAGTCTGGTCATAGTCAACGGGGCAGGATATGATACCTGGGCTTTGGGATTGATTTCCGCAAGTAATACTCCTGGTCAAAGAGTCTTGAACGTTGAACAGATGCTAAATACAACAGTTAACCCGGGATGTTCTCTCGCAGTTTACAATGCAAGCAAAGGATGTGTAAATCCCCATTTCTGGTACAGCCCATACTACGTAAATTACACTGTACATGCGATGTATAACGATCTTGTCGCCATTGATCCGTCTTCACAGGCTTACTTTAAGCAACAATACTCCACCCTAAATGCTTCACTCTACTCATCCTACATGAACAGGGTGCAAGAAATCAACCGGCAATATTCTAACCATCCAATAGCTTCTACAGAAAGTATCTTCCTTTACATGGCAAACGCCACCGGCCTGAATGTCATCTCGCCTCAGGAGTTCATGCGAGCGGTTGCGGAAGGAAACGATCCCCCGGCCCAAGACGTAGCTACTTTTGACAACTTGATGAAGGCGGGAAACAGTACGGTTAACGTGCTAGTATACAACGAACAGACTGTGACCCCGATAACTCAGACAATCAAATCCCTGGCTGCGCAAAATCAGATCCCGACAATAGGTGTGACCGAGACAGTTCAGCCGCCAGACCAGACATTTCAGTTCTGGATGGGTTCGGAGCTAGCCTCTTTGCAGAACGCACTGAATGCACAAGCGCTCGGCAAATGAGTCATGAATGAGCATAATAGGCTCTAAAACGACTGCGGTGTCAGTGCAGTCTAACGTCATAGTTGCAGAGGACCTCAGCGCCGGGTACAGAGACAAAACGATCTGGAGCGGCGCCAACTTTTCTTTCGGCCAAGGAGAGTTCGTCGCAATCATCGGACCCAACGGTGCGGGAAAGACCACCCTATTTCGACTTCTCCTTGGACTCCAAAAGCCGATTAGTGGTTCAATCAAAATATTCGGTGCCGATCCTTCTAGAGGAAATCAGCGAATAGGATACGTTCCGCAAAGGCACGTAATCGACAGCGACACAAATGTGGAATCTTTAGAGCTTGTTCGATTGGGGCTTTCGGGAAACAAATGGGGTTTCAATCCATTTGGGCATAAAGACCACGAC
>JABDCJ010000053.1 GCA_013288145.1 Nitrososphaerota archaeon
AGTTCATTCAATTTGATGGGGTGCTTCAGTAGTTTTCACGAACTTTTTCATTCCTTTCGGGTTCCATGCATCATATTGGGATTTGAATCCGTAGCCAATCATGATCGCACCAATCGCTTGAAGCGCAGCGCCGGAGTAACCCAAGACTTCGTAGAAAACACTGTTTTGACCTAAACCGGTAAGGCTAAGATCAAGAGTAACAATGCCGAAGATCAAACAGAATGAAGCGAATACGATGAATCTCCATCCTCTTTCGAGCATACCGTTGCGCATGCTTCCCAATAGTCTGATCGCGTAGAACGCCGTCCCTGCCATTCCTGCCAAAGTGGCGATTCCAAGAATCGTTGAAACTAAACTGGATATATCCGCTGCTGACATTTTTTCTTTTTACTCTATGAAGATCTCAACTGCTTTCGAGCCTCGTGAATTGCACGGACCAAGCTGTCTGAATACGTCACTTCGGTCAGATGAAAGGAATCTACTATGGAACCAACTATAGCTGTCTCTACATGAAAGCTTCTTTCACCAAAGAAAAAGCGCAGGCTCTCCGAGAATAACTCTGCTTTACGAGGAATTTCTGATCTCTCGGAATTGTAGATAGTTTTGAATCTGAAGTAGATGACGCTTTTCACGCTTGTTCCGAAGACGTCCAGACCTTTGTCGATGCAATCGAGGAGTTTTGATTCGGATTCTCCGGCCAAAACCGTTCTCGATTCAGGCATTTTTGAGTATCTTTCGAAATAGAATCCTGCTCTATACGGGATATAACCGCGGTGGATTCGAGATCTGTATGTGGGAAAATGCTAACTTTGCAATAGTACACTTGCCCATTACTTTTCTATTCATCCATCTCGGAATCCAGAAAACCCACTGTGAAAATACTCCGAGTGCTATTTCAAGGCGTCGCGATAACGTCCCCATCGTTAGCGGATGAATCGTGCAAAAGTACTTCTAGGTATCAACAATTGTGAATGTAGGAAGAAGGTGCAGTCATAAAGATCAGACCAGAATCGAATGTTTTTGCACTGTTGGGTACTGAGCTAAGGCGGCGGAAGACAGAGGAGACCCGGAATGTAGGTCGCCTCTGTTCAAGGCGAAACTAGGATTTCTGCGGCGGAGGCAGCGGGACGACTACCCGTTCTTGCTGCACACTCGGACGATTCCTGAGGTACTTGTACAACAATAGCACGTCGATTGCAAGGACGATTCCCCAGAATGTGTAGGACAGAATGGCTGGGAGCTTGAACAATGTCATGAATACTTGAGCCAGTCCGAAACTTACGACTGCTGCATCAAACGACATTGCATATCTCCTGAAGGTCTCAACTGCTATCTTCTTGACAACAATCATTCCAAGTGGTACTCCGAGCAATACCGGCAAAGCGGTTATTGAGAAAAGCTGGAATGTAGTGACTGTAAAGAGTCCGAGAATTGCATAGGAAATGCATGTCAGATAGGACTCTGCAATTCTGACCTGAGCGACTGCTGCTTTGAACTCGTTCTTTGCCATTCCCTGGTTATTCCAGAACAAGGCGATCGGAGGACCAGAGATTGTCGTGATCGAGTATAGCAGCCCGATTCCCATCCCCAGAGGAACGCCAGCAGCGGATTCTTTCTTTATCGGCTTTCTGAATCCTGCAGCCTGCAACAAAATCAGGGGGAGTATTGCTGCATAAACAACAAACCTGATCCAAAGAGGTGCAACAAGACTGAGAAGATAACTACCAACAATTACGCCCGGTACTACAGGGAGAATTATTGGAATCACCCTTCTGAATGTTTTCTTGATGTTATCTTTTCCAGCAAGACCAAGCATCACGGTGTTCATTATCGCTTCTACAAGTACGTACACTGGATTGATTATCTTGTTAGCAACGACGAGTATCGCTAGCGGAACTGAAAGAGAAGAATAGCCGTACCCTAGCCCGCCGTTTACAAAAGAAGCGGCAAGAGACAGCAGAGCGAAGAAAATTAAGAGCTCGAGACTGATTACCAAGGTTGAATACGAAATCGGTATTTCTGATCTAGCTAATTATCTATAATTATAGATGCACCACCAGCGCAATAGTTACACGCTTTGTTCGGCAAAAACGCAAAAGATGCGGCTAATGTGCGTGTATATTACGATAGTCGATACACAGTTTTTGTTTGGGCCAACTAATCAAAGGCATCTTCCCTGGACAACTAGTTTTCTTGAAATTGTTACGATTTGAAATCGGAGGAATTCAATAATCTTATGTGAATAGAGCTGAAAAAACAGGCAGGACAACTTCCTTAATGAGATGGGTAACCAGAGAGAAAGCGAAAGTCGATCGAATAGCATGTCCTTGGCTCATTATGAAATTCATCGACAAGGATGCTCAATTCATTTTTGCTCCAAAGGATAAGGTCTTGGAGATAGCCACGAATGAAGGTGCAATTCCTTTCGATGTTCCCGGAGTCGAATTGTCGCACTATTCCGAGAACGGAATGGAGCATGTTACCTTTGATGCCCTCATAAAAAAGTACAACCTGAAAGACAGACCCCTTTTGGAATTAGCAAAGATTGTCAGAGGAGCCGATGCTAGAGTAACTGGACCCACGGATTCGGCTCCGGAATCAGCCGGGTTGGAGGCAGCCGCAACAGGATTCAGAATAATTACGCAAGATGACAAAGTAAACATGAAACTCCAGTTTCCACTTTATGATGCCCTTTACAGCTACTGCCAACTCCGAGTTAATGAAGGGCAACAACTCGAGAAGACAATCAGATAGACAATTCGCGCTCTATTCTATTCAAAGTTTAGAGCAGGTTGAAGAAAAAGTAAGTGAGGAATTATTACGAAAAGGAAATTGGTTCATTAAAAAGTTGCCAAATACGGCTACGATATGCTTCTTGACGCTCCCTATCGGAATTCGAAATAATGCGCCAATTATCCGTAACTAAAGGTAAACTCCATTATCATTAGACGCAAAAATTACATTTCAACTGCATCTTCAATTATATATAATTATAGTGAAATGAAGATGAATTTCCGTTTCGTGATAGATTTTGAAAACTTCTATGATAGCAGCAGTGGCGATAGTTATTATCGCAATAATCTCTGTAGGAGCTTACGCAGCGGTATCACTTGGATCTTCGACTACGACAGCGCAAACTAGTACGGTGACAATGACCGCAACTAATACGCTGGTCAGTACAACATCGGTAGTTTCGACAACATCTCTCGTCAGCACACAATCTCTCGTTTCAACTGCAACGGCAACGTCTCTCGTTCCAGTTACAACCACAGTGTCATCAACATCGACATCATCTTCATCAACTACCTCGAGTTCAAATTCGACTAATTCGATTAACCTCGTGAGGATAGGCTACTTTGCCAACCTGAATCACGCCCCGGCAATCGTCGGATTGTCAGACGGTGACTTCCAGGCGCATCTTGGATCAACAACGAAGATCCAGACAACTCTGTTTACGGCGGGTCCAACAGAAATGACCGCACTATTAGCCGGCCAGCTAGATATGGCATACGTGGGCCCGAGTCCAGCAGTTAACGCGTTCATTCAATCTAACGGTACCGCGCTAAGAATTGTCACCGGAGTTTCGAGCGGCGGGGCGGTATTCGTCGTAAGGAACAACGATGGAATCACCTCAGTAAAGAATTTCACCGGAAAAACTTTCGCAGCACCTCAGCTTGGAAATACTCAAGACATCGCATTGAGATCGTATTTACTCCGAAACCACTATGTCGTTGGGACTAACGTTTCGGTTGACGATACGTCCAACTCAAATATTCTAACTTTGATGACACAGGGCAAGCTCGATGGAGCTTGGGTGCCGGAACCAACAGCTTCCCAGCTGATGTTCCAGGCAAACTGCCATGTATTCTTGGATGAAAGGGCTCTTTGGCCTGGAGGTAACTTTTCGACTGCTGAACTGGTTGTTAGCACTTCCTTCCTGAATGCCCATCCAGATGTCGTCAAGAAAGTCATCGCAGCAGATGTCAATGATACCATGTGGATCACAAAGAACTTGGCGCAGGCAAGCTCCTTGATTGACAGCAGGATTGCAAACCTCACAACTACCACTGCGACCAACTCCACAATATTCACCAACGCGACCAAGTATCTCTCGTTCACCTACGATCCTCTTGAAGCGTCAGTTGCACAGCAAGCTCAGAACGCCTACGAACTGGGATTCCTGGGCACTTCAGCGCCAAACCTGAACGGTCTTTTCGACCTGACGCTGTTGAATGAAGTACTCCAGCAGGACGGACTTCCACAGGTCACGAGCTAGAAGGAAGAGGGAGAACAAAAATTGGCGTACATGATGAATGAAAAGTTCGACAAGATCCTTGAAGTGGATAAACTCAGAAAGAGCCATCTCAATCACGATGGAGCGAACAAGGAGGATCTCGTAGTAATCGACGACGTGAGCTTCGACGTGCAAGAAGGAGAGTTTGTTACAATCATCGGTCCTTCGGGTTGTGGCAAAAGCACTCTCCTCAGCATTATCGCCGGTCTCGAAAGTTACGACTCTGGGGACATTGTAGTCAAAGGTCACAGAATCGGACCTACAGGTCCGGACATTGTCATAATCTTCCAGGAGGAATCTCTCTTCCCCTGGCTGACCGTCGAAGAAAATGTCGAGTTCGGTCTGAAACAAAAAGGAATCCCAAAAGAGGAGAGAAAGCGGATCGCGAGAGAGTACATTGAACTTGTCGAATTAACGGCATTCGCCCAGTCGAGAGTTCACCAATTATCCGGTGGAATGAAGCAGAGAGTAGCAATAGCGAGGGGACTTGCCCTAAATCCAAGAATTCTTTTGATGGATGAACCTTTCGGAGCACTAGATGCACGCACGAGACAGATCCTGCAGAACGAGGTTCAAGAGATTCACGAAAAAACGAAGAAGACGATACTATTTGTCACCCACGATGTTCGGGAAGCAGTTTCCCTTGGTGACAGGGTAATCGTCTTCACTAGCAGACCTGCCAGGATAAAGCAGCAATACATCGTTGACATGCAGAGACCTAGAGACTCTGAAGATCCAGCACTAATTGGAATAATTAACTCGATTATGAGAGAAATTAAGGAGGAAACCACCCTTGATGCAGAGAAATCAAAGCCAACAGAAAATAGTCCAGTCAGAATCACAGTCTAGTCAGAAGAAACAGAAAGGTCGCGGCTACACTACGTATCTCGACGTAGCGATAGCGATCGGTGTATTTCTTGGGGTCTGGCAGCTGGTGTTCGATCTAAAGGTCTATCCCTCGTTTCTTCTTCCTTCTCCAGCTATTGCATTCTCTAGACTCCTAACTCTGGCGGAGAATGGATCCCTTGGTCTCGCGGTCGGCGCAACCCTTGGAAGACTAGTTGCTGGGTTTACCATCTCTGTGATCTCGGGCACGATTGTGGGACTCCTGATGTCCAATTTTCGCCGGTTTGGAAAAACTATGAGCTCGTTCTGCCTGGGCTTGCAATCTTTTCCTAGTATAGCGTGGGTTCCATTCGCGATCCTGATAATTGGTCTAAACAACTATGGACTACTTTTCGTCATGGTCATCAGTTCAGTCTTTTCAATGATGATATCGACCTATAACAGCGTTCGAAATATCCCGCCGATCTACCTCAAGGTTGCAAAGAACATGGGGGTGAGGAGGGTCTCCCTGTTGAGAAGCGTAATGCTCCCCGCCTCTATGCCGCAGATGGTCACCGCGCTTAGACAAACTTGGTCTTTCTCCTGGCACGCCCTGATAGGAGCTGAAATGATCTTCGGAATCTCCGTAGGTCTGGGCGAGTTACTGTACTATGGAAGCGAATTTTCTGAGATGAACCAGGTTATCGCCACGATGATCGTAATATTCGTGATCGGCTTTGTGGCAGATAGGTTGGTCTTCCAGAGACTTGAGGACAGCGTCAGATCAAAGCGCGGATTAATGAGCCAATTTACAAACTAGACACGGGCTTGCGGCATGCCACAGACAAAAACCCAAGCCAAGTACATCCCGGTCAACATTCCTGTCATACTGATGAAGCGGATTCAGAATCTTGTAACTAATCAAGGTGGTTTCATGTCAGCAACTGACTACGCGACTTATGTCCTGCGGGTGATACTTTCCCGCCATCCTGAAGAAAATGATAATGATCTTTTTTCCAGTGACGATCTGAATGACATTAGGTCTAGATTGGTTGCTCTGGGTTCACTTTCGTCTGCGAAAAATCGTACGGATCTACCTAAAATCACGCATCGTAAATCTGCGAACGATCTGTCTGAAGAAAAATCATCCAAAACTTTTGGCGGAAGAAAAAAGTATGTTCTTCTTGGCTGACTTGAGAACTTAAGACTCGTTCAAGTTTTTTCTGGATTAGCATGGATGTTGAGACACCTTCATTGATATTTGCCATTAATGACGCACATCGCTCAAAGTGAGGGTTACCGACAAAGCTATTTTGCACAATCGCGGAATCGGGCACGTCCAAAACCTGGAACCCTTGAGCCCCATGATTAGCCATTGCTGTTCTTAGTTTCCTTTCAGAGCTCTGCTCTTAGAATCTTAACGCCCGATACAATCATCCAGAGAAGCGGGACTGCAACGAACATTCTTTCAGCCAAGCCGTGATATGTTGTCGTTGAAAGATATGGGAAAGCAGTGATCGTGTAGAGAAACACGAAAAATAGGATCACGGACAGCAACCCACTTATCAGAGAATACAATCTGTAGCTTCCCCACTTCATTCCATTGCTGTTTATGAGACTCCTCCAGCTCAGGAATTGCGCAGCCATTGCTGCACCGAATGCGATGAATGTTGAAAGAAGGTGTGCAAAGTAGGCACTAAATAACAAAGATACTCCCGCAAATATCGATCCCAAGCCAAATGTGATTATGAGAGCAGTTACTACTCTTGCCCTTTTACCCGAGACTGAATTCAGAGTTTTCCCAAACCCTAAGGCAAATAGAAATGACAAACACCCGAAAATCACGAAATTCGAATTTTGGATTAGAGAGTATGGTCCCACGCCAAGGTCGCTGATGTAGCCGTAAATCTGGCTGTATCCCGGCCGCAGAAGACTTTCTATAATTACCAGCGCGGTAAACACTATCGGCGCCAGAATTCCCGCCCATCCTCCTATTTGCTGGAAAATTCTGACGTGTTCGGCTTTTTTTTCTGATGAACTACTTTCTCTAACTATCGAATTCAAATCGTCTTACATCTTCAACCAGAAACAACACTAGCTGAGACTTAAGGCCGACTCACTTTCAAAAATTACAAGAAGTAATTACATCAAGTGATTACTTTTTTGGAAATATTTTTGTTATCGAAGTTAACGATCTACAATGGTCGAAGCATAATCGCTTGCGAAGCATACCGGCTCCTGCGAACCAGGTTAGTTGCGCGCTGGACTATATGGAGCTAGTTTTCAGATTAGAAAAGTGTTCATTAAGCGGATCTAATTGGAAGAGACGATTCAACGGTTTCCTTTTTGTTATCGTTTCCTCATTGCCAGTACGATGCCTGCTATAAGAATAATGAGGCCCAATGCTGCCGTTGCATCGACCAGAGGATGGAATGCCAATAGTTTGAAATTTAGCTGTTTGTAGTACTTTTCATAGGCCGCATAGCCCGCAGCTAGAACGAGCAGTATTATTCCGACAACACTTAACACTACGCCAGTTGAAGATCTCTGGCGAACAGTAGGAGCTTCGCTTGTACTCATCTATCGCCCACTTCGGGTTCGATAGCATCCAATGCCTCTTAATAATTGCTTCGAAGGATTTTTCATAGAACATACAAGGCACCCACCTGTCACAGGACCGATTCTCTAACCGTTGTTAATTGTCCAGTCATCTTTTCATGTGTTAGGGCATTCTTTCAAGCATTTTGGAAAGCTCGGATTCCGAAATGCTCTCAAAGGCTGCCGTCGTCTATCATTCACTTGGCTAAGAGCACGTCATTGAGCCTCGTCGCTTGGCGTGTCAGTGGTGGCGGTAACCTCGGTCCTAATGACGCACCAAATAACCCCCATCTACTGGCATGGCAATTCCGGTAATCCAATCTGCCCTATCGGAAGCTAGGAAAGCTGCCGCGCGTCCAATGTCTTTAGGCACGCCTAGCCTCTTGATGATCGCATTATCTATCGCTTCAGACATAGCTTTCTCGTAATCCGGCCTCGAGCTCATCCACGAGCGAAATTGAGCCGTGTCCACGTTTCCTGGAAGTACACAGTTTATTCTGATATTGTATCTGCCTAGATCCTTCGCCATCGCTGTTACCATCGCAATGATCCCACCTTTGGTGGCGGAATAGGCGACCTGATCGTCTTCACCACTTACGCCACTTATCGACGAGGTAAAAAGTATCGATCCTCCTTTGCCCTGCTGGATCATTTGCTTCGCGACATATTTAGCGAAAAAGAAAGATCCCTTCAAATTTATGTCAACCAGACGTTGCCAGTCGCTTTCTTCTGTGTCAAGAGTAGACTTGAAGCAGTTAACACCTGCATTACTGAACAAGACATCTATCATTCCGAAGGCCTGAATCGTCTGTGCAATCGCATTTTCTATATCAGATAATTTCGACACATCAGCCTTCACAAAAATTGCTTCTTTGCTTACATCTTTTACAAGTCTCAGTGTTTCTTGCCCCGTCGACTCATTCCAATCGACGATCGCAACTTTAGCTCCCTCGCTTGCGAATTCTAAACAAGATCCGCGACCTATTCCGTAACCGCCCCCGGTTACGATCGCAACTTTGTCTCCTAGCAGCAAACTCATGATAATTTCATAAGGGCAGGTGATCTTAATTTCTTATTGATTGCTGTTACGCCCAACTAGTTGAATGGAAGCCTTGGGAAATTGATCTAAGATGAAGCTATTGGTTCTTTCGACGATATGGGGATAACTCCGATTCAAAGTCAGAGCGGAAGTTACTATTTTGCCCTTAAGAAACAAGAAGAGATGGCGTTCCACGAAGCCAAAGTGGACAAAGGTGGCGACTTTCTTTGCCATCACGATGGTTTTGGCATTCCCGTTGTTCGTAGGCAGTTCTTGGAGTGGTGTCGAGCCTTCCAGTCGCCCGTCTCAATCCACACCGATGATCGACCTGTCCCTTCAGACTTGCCTCGGTAGTGGAATATCTTCCCAGCCCGCTATCTCCCAAGAAGCCAGGATCGCCATCGTGAAACCGATCTTCACTTCGACTCCATAATCGCAATATCCAGAAGGATCTTTTTACGCATTCTATCGAGCCTACGCGAATTCGAATGGTAACGTTCATACCGATCTCGGACTCTTGAACACGAGTTTAACCAGCGGTTGGGGCAATAATGGTGGCTGGGGATTGAGCTACCCTTTATTCACCTTCCTTTCCTCCCCAAGCGCTACCAATTGTGGCTTGGTCATGGGTAAGAATTTACAGATTATAACTGATATCGGCATCGACAATGGCGGGCTATTCTCCCAAAACGGAAGCAGGAATTTTGATGTTCTTGTGGTCGGCTTTTCCGAATACGTTACTGCAAGGGAGCTCTCCGCATACCAGCGATTTGTCGAGACGGGTGGTCCCGTAATACTGATGGATTCGGACAACTTCCAGGTGCAGGTTGGCTATTCTTTAGCCAGTAACCATGAATGGTTGATCAGGGGGCACGGCTGGGAATTTGACGGTCACAGTGCATCACGCGGAGTCTCGAACGCCTTTGTGAAGAACGATACAAATTGGATCGGAAGCACATCCTGCTGTTTCCACGATTTCATCTTCGGTGGCGCAAGATTGAACATAAATGATCCAATAGGTCAAGTGCTGGACGAGACATTTGGGAAGAACACATTATTCAACTCGTATCAATCCCACGAAGAAAATGCAGTGAGGAACCTTACAGGAACTTCTGTAATCGCAACGTTCAGAAACGACTCGGGTGCTTTCATCGCCTCCTACGCGCACAGTTATGTCGCCGGGAGAATAGTTTGCTTTTGTGTATTCGGCGAAGATATCATTTTGACCGACAAGGCAGTGCAAAACTTTCTCCTCCAAAGCCTGGTTTTAGCCACTACATATTTTGGTACGGTGTCCAACTCAACAGATGTTAGACTAGAGCCTGTAGGAGGCAGCTCTGTCTAGATCGTTACGGTCGAGAATTGGATGCATTTCGCTTGATTTAGAAACCATTCCCGCGTTATCACAGGCCCCACCACGGGTCCGAGAGACTCCCGCATACTTTCAAAAAAGAAAGAAATGCTACGAAACAAACACTGCTAAGATCGGTTCGCCTCGTCCCGGCGCATTTGTATAACCTCGACGTTGCTTCACTCATTGATTACACCTCGAGACTTATATGCGGCCATCATCATGTAAATTCTCACTGGATCAGGCACAAGGAAAATTCTTTCCAACGATCATCGCCGCCAAAAGCTCCCCCCGAGGGAACGCAATCTCCTGAATTTTACAAGTGTTTCACTCAGCAGCGAGAGTAGCGAACAAGAATTGATCATAGAAAGTAAAGCCAAGAACGAACTAACAGACAGGAATATCGCAATTGTTGAAAACAACGAGACCCTTCGAAAACTCCTTCATCGGATAATCGTGGAACTGGGTTACCCGCCTCCTTTTCTATTTCCGAGTGGGACTTCCCTTCTTCACTCGATGGCTAATGATCATCAGATCTTCGACATCATCTTGATGGATTCCGAATTACCCGATATTGATGGAATTGAAGCCGCCAAGGTCATCAGGCGACGCAGGTTTAAGACCAAAATAACAATGATTTCAGGCTTTGACCTCGTCAGCGAGAAGGCTCTTGCCAATGGATTCCGTTTTCTCTCTAAACCCTTCTCAGTTGGAGATCTGGACAAGAACCTCCAATCCTCCTTCGAAGAATTAGAAACCATTCAATCTTATCCCCAGCCCTAAAAGAAAAGGGTTGCATAGGCACTAGCTAACTAACAATTTTCTTAACTTGTAATCTTTCTCAAATTAATGACGCCGTTTGTTATCGGTTTCTTCACGTTGATTTTTGTCGTCGCGCCCCTTACCTGATCTTTCCGGATTTTTCGCAAATGTCTTCCTAGACTTTGTAAGACCATGCTTCTCGCGCCAGCTGCGTTCATTTCGCCTTTGTTTTATATTCCCCATGCTATAGTCATCAAGGGCTTTAACTTCCATTTAAACCTCTAAAAGGTTTGAAACTGATAAAACAGTGTAATCTGGCTACGTCTGCAATCAGTCAATACGCATTGAGCTTAATCCGAGCATCGTGCGCGTCGGGACTAAGAAAGACCACCTGCTGGGACCCGATATATTGCCCACACTCCTGTTTACTTTTGATTCCCTGACCCCGAATCCTAGTTGATCTTGTCAAAGACTAGTCTTGTAACCCGGAAAAGTACGCATCACTCAGAGAATCACCGGAGACGAGTGCTTTGCGAGCAATGCGGCAAATATTACTGCCAAGTGTGCGATGCGGAATGTCCTAATTGTTTCTAGTTAGGTGGGTACTCATATCCAATACAGCCGAAGATAACAGTCAGGTCGACGCAGATAATCTGTTTGAAACAGACGATGACTTTACCAAAGAAGTAGAAGACGAAGATTGAATCGATCCTAGCGTAGACCATCAGATATTGATGGAATAGAATGCGTCTTCCGCTCAACCACAATTTGCCAAACTTTGATTGTGTGACTCCTTCTAGAAAATCTTCTAGTTTTCAAGCGATAACCACGACGTGATTATCGGTTCGATGTTCCGTTCTGCCTCAACCTGAACATAATCACCAATTAATCCAACTTCAGCATCTTCGCAGAAACAATTAGAGCATTTGCTAGAGAATTCAAGTATTTTTGGAACTAGTATCCATTCGAATATTCGATTTCCGGCACAGGCACATTTGTTCTGATGATTCTTTCATGATCTTGATTATGTACCTGCTCTGCTATCGCTGTGCATCATGAGGGATGAAAGGGAAATTGACAGAAACCTCTCAAGAATCGGTCTGTAGCCAGATGATAGAATGCATTGATCAAACACTCTCGGAGCTTGAAATTTGTCCAGCTTTATTCATCTACTCGACAGCGGAAAAGTCCTTTGGCGTGTCGAAAGAAGAGATTCCAGAAAAACCAGAGGCTTTCGAGGACTCTCTTGATTCAGTCCTTGGATCAAGTTCAGTCAAGGTAAAGATAGAGATGAAGAAACTTATTGTCGAAACATTCCGCCTCCGTTTTGAGAGCATCCATCTTGAATTGGCAGAGTTGATGTGGGAAATCATGTATGGCACGAATCCCTTGGAGGAAGAACTTCAGATGTCTGGAGTCTGAATTTGTCTTTGCGACAGAAAACTCTTCCAAAAACCCAGATCTAGGTTTTTCGTATTTTTTCAAAGGTTCGGCTTGCTCTCTGCTGTGGCAGGAGCCGGTGTAAAATGCGGGGCTTCCTTGCTAATTCGATCAGGTATATTCAAGGCCATATCCTGACACGCCTCGAAAGCGTGATTCAGCAGTTTCAAAGTTTCAGTATCTGATGTTGCAGCGGATGCGTGCTCAATATCCAACATGATAACTTGCATTCTACTTCGGATGTAATGTGACGTTGCAGCTTCGAGACGGGAGATCTTATAGAAGTTGTAGACGAGATATGGAGTTATTCCAAAGATGCATGCACAACTCGCAAAAAACAGAATTATCCTGACGGTCCGTACGCCGATGTCTTGGGAGATGGCCGAAGTCCCAGGATTTCCAAGTACTAAGTTTGGTAGAACGAGAGAAAGTAAGAATGACCCAATGAAGGTTATAGTCGCCAGTGCAAAAACTAGGATGAATTTTTGAGATGGCAATCTTTCAGAGATAACCTCAACGTCAGTGACAGCAATAGCACATCATGCCAGAGATATTAAGAGAATCGATAGTTAGTTTAGTCGACCACGACTCTGGACTAGATTTTCTTGGAGTTATTGGAGTCACTACTAGCTTTTTTGGCTTCTGTAAATTTTCGATTAAGAATTTTAAGGTTCATTCGAGAGCCGAATAATTAATCCCAGCGCCGTAAGAGAAAATTACGTAAGAACTATAACGGCACTTGCAATGACGAGCCCTGCGAACCCGAAATATCTGACGACGAAAGACCCGGAGAGTGTTTTGCTATTCTGCGGGTATCGCTCGCAGTAGATACTTCACTGAGATCACTTGATGTATGTACTCGGGCGAATCACTATTTTTGATCCTTTCATGGTCAACGCAGATCGTCAAATTCTGCATTTCTGATTTTTGAAATCAAAAAGTGGGAAGCAGCAAAGGTATCCTCGCTTCCGCCCTCTCTGATAAGATCAGCACAATCGACGAGGCGCTTAGAGATTTTGTCTACGAGTCCATAGGTCTCGAATCTACCAAGATTTTCCGGCTTTTGTAGCGACTCCAAATCTAGAATTGCGACCTGGAGGTAATCGATTGCTCTGTCCAAGCTTGGATTCACTTTCGGGCGAACTTTTGTATCGGGATGCAATCGGATAAATCACTTCGGGTGTCACTTCTAAATATTCTGGAAAAATCCTCTGTAAATTGCGAAAACAAGGATAAAGATAGGGCCCGCGGAATCTATTCGAACGTTTAACGCCAGTCGTCCATTACAAAATTCTCGCTGCGATTGTGCGCTGGTTCATTTGGCTTTTGCATTGCAACTCCAATAAACATGATCTGGAAGCCGCGCCTTAGCATGATGTCGAATGCTTTGTCGTGCGAGAGATTAACTCCAGCCTCAAGCGCACTCGCTCCCCTCTGAGTACCGTAAGATTCACATGCCGACAGGAGATCGTTAAAGTCTCTGCCGGGAGACCGCACTGCCCCAAATTTCACGTAGCATCGACCTTCACCGGCTTCAGTATCGGCGCCAGATTGGCAGATTGCGAATCCTATTAGCTTCGATTGTTCAAAGAGAAGAACAGTCTCTCCCAGTTTCAAATCATCTACGAGCTGGATTTCACTTGAAAGGTCCAAACCTGGATGCAGGCTGTTGGTAAGATCGCTCGCCTTTTGCAACACGCTGTCTCTTTCGTCGCCATGAAAGCTGGAAAACATCTCGAAATTTTTCTCTCCTGAATTGTTAATTGCCTTCTGCATCAGCGGAGTCAAAAATCTCGAGCAAAACCCGAACTTGTGATATAGCCCCTGGTGCTTTGGGCTGTCGGGAAAGGTAAACAGACCCAGGTTCTCCACACCGTTTTTCGAGAAAGATTTCATCGCTTCATCGACAAGCCTTGTCCCGACTCCGGCATTCCACAAATCCGGACGAACGGTTAGAGGACCCAAGAAGGCGAAGCTCCCCCACCTCGTCAGAATATTTGACCCGACAAGCTCGCCATCGAGATACGCGGCGATCACGTTTCCGGGATTTTGATGGAATCGATGAGCAATCATGCTTTTCTTTTCGGGATTCTCAAGAGGATCTGGAATATGTAGGAATGTACCAAATGCGAGTCTTACGAGGTCTTCGGCTTTTTCTATGTCGACCTGCCCTAACTCGCGGATGACCAGCCTTTCAGCCGCAATTTTTCCTCGATCCAAAATGATCGACCGCTAAACCTCGCGAGCTCCAAATCAGTCTATCGGATCAAAGATAAAGCCTTAGTCACTTGGAGAGAAGTAGTTAAGAAAAAGCTAACTGACAATAACGGACGATAGTTCCTACTTTTAGTCTTGCGCGATGAGATCCAATTCGTCTTGCTAGAACCATATTGTTCACATAAACTGATTGTCTCGGACGAACTATTCTTTACTATTTTTTCTGACTCGATTGATTTTAGTAATTCTGGAGGGCCGGATAATTATCTTACGTCTCGGGAGTCTCGGACAATCGCTTGTGGAGTTTTTCGAAGAAGTAATAGTACTCTTCTGACTCGTACTTTTTCCGCATCCACCTGACAAACGGTTCCAAACTCGTCCATGCCTGTTGCGTGGCAAACATGTCATCGATCAAATCTGACTTTACATAATTTCTCTCGACCAACAGCCCGATCGATTCGAAAAGCGACGCCGTCTGGAGGAACGCGAGCCGGACAGAGTCCGGAAGTTTTTCAAGATCATCTGATGAAGAAAGCTTGGTGTTTAACACCGTCAGCCAAGACCCCTGAAACTGCAGACTGTTTGCGAAATCGTAGATGCCGGTAATCAAGTCTACTGTTGCGAGCTCGTAATTTTGCTTTAGCTGTTCGGTGGTCAGCCTTGCCTGCTCCTGCGACGAATCTGCCTGCATAACGGAAGCTTCGATCAGCTTCTTGTCGTCTCTGAGCTGGAGAACAACGAATACAGCGCCGAGAATAATGGCGATCGAGCTTAACAGCGAGGCGTCGTTTTGAATGCTTCCAAAAATGTCCAGCTGGATCGGAACAATCATCGTGAGGTAGACTTTTCCCTCCGGTCAGTTATTTAGGTAGCTACTGGAACATTTTTCCCAGCTGGTCAAGCCTTGAAAATTCGAAATCCGGTCTGAACTCATAGTAACCCTCGTCGAATAGCGGCTGCTTTGTGCGGTTAATCCAGCCAACCTTGAAGCCGAACGCCTTCGCCCCGGCAACGTCCCACGGATTTGCAGAGACATAGAATATTTTCTCTTTCTCGAAGATCTCAAGCTCGTCAAGCCCGTGACGGTATGCCTTTGCACTAGGCTTGTAGGCTTTCGCGCCGTCCACGCTTATTACATCCTCGGAAAGGAGCGACAGACCCGCATGCTCGATGAGCTTGTCAAGCATCGCCTGCGTTCCATTGCTCAATATCCCAACCCGGATGTTGAGCTCGTCGAGATCGCTCAGGACCGGCGGTACATCTTTGAACGTCTTCAGGTTTAGAAACTTTGAAAACAGCCTCTCAACGGCTGCATCTGTTCTTCTAATCCCGGCTTTCTTTAGAGCAAATTCAATCGCGTTCCTCGTGAGGACTTCGAAGTTGACGTACTTGCCAATGATGTCACGCATCATTGCAAACTCGATTTGTTTTTCTCGTACCGTCTGGGAAATCACCTTTCCTTTGCCACGGTGGATCCTGTTTGCCTCGCTTGTAAACGAATCCAGATCGAAAAGAGTTCCGTAAGCGTCGAAGATGATCGCTTCAAAATTTGAGATTTCTGAAGTATTGTTATTTGACTGCATAATCGTTAACTCCTTACTCATGGTGCAAGGTAATTAGTTAAATTGATTGCCAGTGCCTAACTACTCAAGAAACAAGCCCTGCTTCCAAAAGCAGATCGTTGATTTTCTTTCGTTTCCGTTCAAATTCATCTATCGCCCAGTTTTCCACTTTCACGTGATGTTTCCAGGCACTTTCCTTCTCTCCCGATCTCCTCTTTATTCTGCTTTCAATTATCGATAGTTCGATGAGGCGATCGGAAGTGCTTTCTCCGATGATTTCTTTTTCGATCCGAAAGT
>JABDCJ010000054.1 GCA_013288145.1 Nitrososphaerota archaeon
AAGGATCTTTTGAAAATCATGCAACCAGACCTTCTGGGAGATTTTTCAAAGCAATGACCAACTCTTAAAACGACTGCCCCAATTCCCGGCGTCAGACAAACACGCTATGACAGAATTTCGCAAGGTAGGCGTCGGACTGGTTGGGGTCGGGGCAATGGGTCGGGTTCACGCTGAGAATGTGGCGTTGAGGATCCCTCGCGCAAGACTCGCCGCCGTTGCTGACGCATTTGTAGAGCCGGCTCGCAAGGTTGCTTCCAGCCTGAACGTCGACACCGTGTATTCCGATTTTTCTGGTCTGATCGACGACAAGAATGTCGAGGCGATTATCATGGCGGTTCCACCGTACTTGAAAAAAGATATGATCGTCAAGGCAGCGAGAGCGGGAAAGCACGTTTTCGTCGAGAAACCCATGACGCTTTCATCGAAAGATGCGGATGAGATAATCCGTGAGTCTGACAAAGCAGGTGTAAAGATCCAGGTCGGCTACCAGCGGAGGTTCGATCACTCTTTTCGAAGAGCCGAGCAGGCAATTAAGGAAGGGAAGATCGGGAAGATCCTAATGATGTCGTCGCACACGAGAGATCCACCGGGTCTTTCGCCGAATTACTATCTGGATTTTGCAAAAAGTGGAGGAATAATGGCCGACACTTGCAGCCATGATTTTGACGTGATCCGCTGGCTTTCTGGGGAGGAGGTGACAAAAGTCTACGCGGATGGCGAGATTCTCATATATCACAAGGAGCTGGATTCATCTGGCATTCCAGATCACGTCATCGTTACGCTCACTCTGAAAAGCGGAGCGATGGCGCACATCGACTCCTGCTCTTACGCTGTCTACGGCTACGACGTGCAGGCTGAAGTCATAGGCATGAAAGGAGCAGCGTTTGTCGGTATAGGCGACCGTTATGCCACCACAATTCTAGATGAATCAGGCCATCATGGAGAGTACCCTCAATCGTACGCAGAGCGCTTCGCTCAGGCTTATCACGATGAGGTCGAGGATTTTGTTAACTGCATAATCGAGAACAGGACTCCTCGCGTTTCTGCAAGAGATGGGAAGGCAGCTATTGAGATCGGTTTTGCCGCGGACGAATCCATGAAAAGAAAAGCCCCGGTAACCATTATGGCCTAAGAAAAGATCCACTTTGTTACCAGCTGCGAAAAATTTCGTACTGGCAAATGGCATAAATAAGTGCTAACCGGGTTAGTTAAGGATTCACAAAATTGATGTCCAGAGCGCATTTTGCAAATAGGGTTGCTGCTATTTCCAGGACCGTCGGAATTGTTGCGGTTATTGTAATTATTGTCATTGTTGCCGTTGCCGGGGTCTATCTGACTACTGGCAGTTCGTCTACCACTTCTAGCTCATCGTCCTCATCGACGACCAGCAGTAGCTCCTCTTCTGTTACGACCACAGGTCCACCTGTCACTTCGAGTAGCAGTAGCAGCACCTCTTCTTCGTCGCAGTCGGTTTCTTCCTCATCCAGCAGTTCGTCATCATCTTTATCGTCGTCTTCGAGCTCAAGTTCGTCTTCTACTTCCTCTTCAACGAGTCAGCCTTTCAGACAGACACTCACAATTGACGATGTGTTTTGGCCCGCAGGTGATCTAAATCAGCTCAACGCGATCGGAGAGATACCATATCCAAACTGGCTTACTTACACTGTTTACCAGGGACTTGTAACCGAGAATGGCTCTGCACTCTATAATCAAGGAGCTGTCCAAATTGAGCCTATGCTTGCCCAGAATTGGACCGTTTCACCTGATGGCAAAACTTACACTTTCAACCTAAGACATGTTAACTTCTCCAACGGCGATCCCTTCAACGCGTACCAGGTGTGGGGCGAAATGTACGGCTTTTACTATCTTTCAGCCAACGCATCCTCCTGGATGCTTTCATACAACGTGTTCAACATGTCAACCTCTCACTTTGGTCCAGCGACTATTGCCCTAATGAACCAGAGCGGTTTGATCAATCCGAACCAGCAATTGCTCTCAATCATGGAAAACTCGTCATGGCCGATCTATGTTACGGGCCCAAGTTCAATTGTATTCCACCTGCGGAATTCATTCCAGTGGTTCGCGAATCTGTTTCCAGTGTATACCGGTATGATGTTCGACACGCAGTGGTTGCTACAACATGGTGGATTTGGAACTCCTACACTTTACAACTCGTATTTCAACCAGCACCCAATTCCTGGAACTGGTCCATACGTAGTTACTGGAGTTTCTGAGCAGTCCTATGTCCAGTTCCAGCAGAACCCAACTTACTGGGGAGACAGCTTAACCCCGGCCCAGATTCAGGCAAATCCGTATCTGGATCCGGGTCACGCCAAGAATGTAATCGTAAAGTGGGTTCAGGATGACGTAACTCGTTATGCAGATCTGAGTACTGGGAGCTCTCAGGTATCCGGAATCCTATCACAAGACTGGCCTCTCGTTACAAACAACCTCAACACTTACTCGTATTTCACGATGCCGAACAAGTCAATGGTCTTTGTCGGGATGACTTTGAACACCCAGCGCTACCCAACCAATATCACTGCTGTTCGACAGGCAATGGCACATGCGATTAACTATAGCAACATCTCACAAAAGGTCTTTTTTGGAGGATTGGTACCAATGGTGGGGCCCGAGTATCCAGCTCAATCGCAGTATTACGATCTTGGCAACCTTCCACCCTATCAGTATAACATTACCTTGGCAAAACAGATCCTGCAAAATGCGAGCATCGACGCGTCAAAGCTGCCTGCCTTGGAGTTTAGAGTCGTTGCAGGATGTGGCTACTGCGAGCTTACTGCCGAGATAGTCCAGGCAGATCTTGCACAAATTGGGCTGACCGTCAATATTGAAGTTACCGAGCCGAGTCAATATGCATGTCCCTACACTGGCGGTACTTGCTCGTACTCTACTGCACTTGCTGATGCTCAGACCGTTGCGCACATTACCTGGTTTGGCACCGGAACTTTTGCACCAGCGGCACCTACTCCTGCGGACAATTGGCTTCTCTCAGTCAATAACCAGACTTCTTCGAACAACTGGGCAATATACTCAAACCCCATAGTCCAGACCTGTGTTAACGATTGGACTAATGGCGCAAGTAATTCCACCCTGATTACCGATTGCACTGCTGCGCAAAAACAGGTTTACAGCGACGCGCCTTACCTGTGGTTGGGATCGCTAAAACTAGTGTTCGGAGCAGGTTCAGTCGTGTGGAATAAGAACATTGTAAAGAGTATGTTGCTTGACCCGGTATATACTGGACAGAGCTCCACAGCAATATTCAACACGATCCAGTTCGTCACAAGCGGATAGTTAGCGGGTATTTTTATCCCGCTTAACTTCAGCAGTGCAAGTCGCAGGGGAATCAAAAATTGAAAGTGTCGGTAACGACTTACCCTTGGGGGAAACTTCAGACTCCCCGCCAGCTGTCCAAGGTACTTTCGGAGATCAAACAAATAGGCTTTGAGGGTGTAGGACTAGAATATGGATTGCTCCCTCAGGTGTTGAGGGACCAGCCCAAAAAAGTACCGGCACTGGTAAAGGCATCCGGTCTTGAGAACGGTGGAACTTACTCTCCCGGCGCGCTTGCGAGGATAAAGTGGGCAAAGGCCTCGGAGACCCCGCTCATCTGGTTTTCCCTTAAAGCTCCCGACAGGAAGGTCGCAATTGACAAAGTCAGGCGGTTTGCCAAAACTGCAAGCGAAAATGGTGTAACTGCTTCACTGCATAACGAACTAGGTACTTCGTTTCAAACTCCTGCCGAGTTGAAACAGGCAATGAGTCAGATCAAGGAATTGACCATGTGTCTTGATACCGCGCATGGGGTTGCAGCTGGCGTCGATATTGAGAAAACGATTGATGAGTACAGGGACAGAATAACGCTGGTCCATCTCAAAGATCTACGGGCAAAGATTCCGATGAAGGAAGTAGTTTTTGAAAGGGATTTCGTCAACGTTGGCCGAGGAATAATAGACCTTGGCTCAGCAGTGAGGAAGTTAAAGGATGTCGGATATTCGGGTCAGCTCATGCTCGAGATCGAAGCGCTTCAGGGCGAGGATCCGGGTCCTGTCGTCCTTGAGGGATACGAATACGTGAAAAATCTCCTAAATTCTTCATAATTAGGGCGAATATCCTATTCCGCTGGAGATTCACTCGATCGGCTATTAGCTGCGTTATTAAGGTGTGCTATAGCCAATCAATTTTTGTCTATACCGGTAACAAGCTATCGCCAACCTTGAAACTGCAACAAAATTGAAATAGCGCGATCGACCAGAGCAGCTGCGTAGAAATCACTGTTTGAATACTGTGAGCTTCATCTTACGAAGGCTCTTTCTCGCTATCTTTGTACTAATAGGAGTCATTACGATTACGTTTATACTTTCTCACAGTCTCGGCGGCAATCCAATTGTTGCGTGGCTGGGGAAATCTGCCAGCTTACATCCTGAGCTCGCAAAAGCTTACGCAATAAAATACCATCTAAATTCGCCCTTGTGGGTTCAGTACTATTACTACATATCCGGATTGCTTCAGGGAAACCTCGGCTTTTCGCCTTCCAGGGGTTTTGTCCCGGTGACGACGGTTGTGGCGCAAACACTTCCATATACATTGCAGATCGCCTTTTTCGCGATTGTAATCAGCATAATTCTAGGGGTACTTCTTGGAGTCGTCGCTTCCAGATACCACCACTCGCCGGCGGACAAGAGCATTAGAGCATTTTACCTCGCCGGGATTTCCTCCCCGTCATTTTTTATCGCTCTCGTTCTACTGATCATTTTCACATTTGAGTTCCACGTCCTTCCCAGCGGCGGTGCGGCCGATCCTACAATTACCTCGCCGCATCCAATCACTTACCTTCCAATTCTAGACTCCCTGCTCGAAGGCAATCTGGCTTACTTTTCCAGCGCGATGCAGCACGTTATCCTGCCCAGCATGGCTCTTGCCTTGGGTACTTTTGGAGTGGTTGTTAGGGTCCTTAGAAGCTCAATGCTCGACGTGATGAGAGCAAACTATGTCAGGACGGCGCGAGCGAAAGGCTTGAAGGAGAGAACAGTCTTTTTCAAGCACGGTCTGCGCAATGCAATGATTTCCGTCGTTACGCTGTCATCATTAATCGTCACCTGGCTGATCACCGGGACAATCTTCGTAGAAAATATCTTTTCATATCCGGGAATGGGCCAGTATGTTTTCACTGCGCTTATCGCGCAAGACTATCCGGGAATTCTAGCCACAACGATTATCTTTGCGATAATCATAATCCTGTCAAACCTTACCGCCGATATCCTGTACGTTATTGTTGATCCTCAAATCAGATTAGGTTAAGGAGAAAATCCAAATGCTTTCAGGTGAAGCGGCAGAAGAGAATCTAACCGAGACAAATCCAAATTCGTCAGTTTCCGTTGATAGAGTTCGCAACGCCTTTGCTTCGATCAGATCGAACAAGGGTGCGCTTATTGGCGCAACAATTGTCGCAATCTTCGCGGTCACATCAATTGTCGTTTTCCTTGCCGGCGTAGCTCATATCCAGATTACTCCGTACAACCCGCTAAAGCAAGACGTGGGTCCTCCACTTGCTGCTCCGTCATTGGCACACATTATGGGTACCGATCAGCTTGGACGTGACGTGTTCAGCAGGATAGTTACAGCAACTCCGAACGACTTTTCGGTCAGCTTGGTCGTCATTGCGTTTGCGCTAATAGTTGGCGCGATAATCGGTACTTACGCTGCGTTCAATGGTGGGCTGCTTGATGAAGCTTTGATGCGCCTAACAGATGTATTTTTTGCGATTCCGGCTCTTGTCCTTGCGATGGCGATTGGAATTGCACTCGGCCCTGGGATTTCGAACATGACTATTGCCCTGATGATCATTTGGTGGCCGCCGTACGCCAGGCTTGCCCGCGGTGAAGCTTTGAAGATTGCTCACCAGAACTACATAGAGGCAGCACGTCTCGCTGGATCTGGTAGATCCAGAATCATAGTGGGTCACGCGCTGCCCAACATTACGCTCACCCTGATCGTCTACGCCTCACTGGATGTTGGAACAGTAATCCTAGTTTACGCGGGTTTGAGTTATCTCGGTCTAGCAGTAAGACCACCGCTTCCGGACTGGGGTGAGATGGTGAGCTCGTACCAGGACTTTATGCTCTCGTCGCCGTGGTTACCTTTCTTCCCTGGACTTGTCATCGCGCTCGGGGTGATCGGATTCAGTCTCCTGGGCGACGGTCTCCGAGACGCGCTTCAATCCTCTTGAGGATCTAACATGGAAAAGACAATCACAAATGACGTTCTACAGAGAAATGACGCTTCGAAGGATCTGCTCACGATTTCAGATCTGACTATCGCCTATCATTCAAAAAAGGATCGATTGCTCGCACTCGACCATACTACGCTCAACATAGAGAAAAACAGCCTTATCGCCGTTGTCGGCGAATCGGGTTGTGGCAAGTCGACTCTGGCTCTGGCAATAATCGGCCTGCTTGCGATGCCTCCAGCGAAGGTTGAGACCGGCGCGATAAACTACAAGTCAGTAAATCTGGTCGATCTAAAAGAAAACCAGCGTCGCCAGTACCGCGGGACAGAAATTGCCATGATCTTCCAGGAGCCCCTCACAAGTTTGAATCCGGTCTACAAAGTTGGCGATCAGATCGCGGAAGCGATCGTCGTCCGTGAGCACCGCAAAGGAGGGAGGGAAATTGACCCTGATATTCAGGTCATGCAAAAGGCGTACAAGGTAAACACGCCCGAGATTCCTTCGCGACTTCCGAGAATAAGGAGGGGAGCTACTGCAAGGATTCTCCGAAACGAGGTGTTGGATGCCCTAAAAAGAGTCCGGATTGCGGACCCGGAGCAGGTCATAGACAGGTATCCGTTTGAACTTTCAGGCGGAATGAGGCAAAGAGTTATGATCGCCATGGCGCTCTCTCAGAAACCTGCTCTTTTGATCGCAGACGAACCCACGACAGCTCTCGACGTAACGACGCAGGCGCAGGTTCTGAAATTAATGAAGATCCTGATGGATGAGGTCAACACCAGCATTCTCCTCATTACTCATGACCTCGCTGTAGCAAGCCAGGTCGCCGATAGGGTCATCGTGATGTATGCGGGCGACATCGTGGAGGACGCCGGCGTTTATGACATGTTTTCAGAGCCTTTGCATCCATACAGCAAGGGACTCCTTTCATGCATCCCATCGGGCTCCAAGGACAAGACGCGGCTAAAACCCATACCCGGCACCGTTCCGAATCTTACGGTCGAGCAGGTTGGATGCAAATACGCTTCACGTTGCCCTAACGTCATGAACATCTGCTCTACGAAGAAACCCAGGCTGATCGAGGCAAAGCCCAAGCATAAGGTAGCATGTTTTCTATATGGAGAGTAACACTACACAGGACGTTGACGGGAATATTCTCGTCACAAGAAATCTGAAGAAGTACTATCCCATACGCCGCGGCTTCAACCCATTCTCGGGCGGCGGCAAGAGATTTGTAAAGGCAGTAGATGATGTTTCGATGGCGGTACCGCGCGGTAAGACCGTTGCAATTCTCGGCGAGTCCGGCTGCGGTAAGACCACGCTTGCGAGAGCGATAACTCTTCTCAATCCTCCGACTTCAGGGGAGGTCATTTTTGACGGCCAGAATATCACAAAGGGGAAGGTCAACTACAAGAAAATCTACCGGGAAATGCAGATGGTCTTTCAGGATCCCGACTCTTCGCTTGATCCCAGACTGAAAGTCCGTCAGTCCGTTGCCGAACCTTGCAAGGGACTTTTGGGCAGGGAGGATGCAAACATTGACCAGCTTGTCATGAACAGCTTAAAGGCCGTGGGGCTCTCGGAAGAACATGCAGATAGGATTCCATCACACCTCAGCGGCGGACAGAAGCAGCGCGTCGCGATTGCAAGGGCAATAGCACCGCAACCAAAGCTAGTGATTTTGGACGAACCCACCAGCGCTCTTGACGCTTCCGTTCAGGCGCAGATCCTAAACCTGCTATTGGATCTTCAGAAGAATTTCAAACTGACCTACGTCATCATTACCCACAACATTTCCGTGGCGGAGTACCTCTCCGATCTTCTGATCGTGATGTATGCTGGAAACGTAGTGGAGTATGGACCGTCGAGTTCGGTAATCTCGAGGCCCCGGCATCCTTATACAATTACACTGATTGCCTCGGCACCTATTCCCAATCCGTGGAAGCGAAACCTGCTCAACACCGAGATCAGAGGAGAGGTCCCCAGCGCGATCAACCCGCCCAGCGGTTGCAAGTTCCATCCGAGGTGCCCGTACGCAGAGAAGATTTGCTCCGAGCAAGTTCCCGAGCTCCGGGAAATTGCGCCAGGACAATTTGTTTCCTGCCACTTTGCCGAAAAGACTTCAATGGGCAACATTCCATCCGGCAACGCTATGACCAGCGTTCTTGGCGATCCGAAAAATTAGGCAGTTCTCCGGATCAAATCTGCTCCAGGTTAATCCCTTCTCGGATTACGCTGCCCGGTCTGGTCAAAAGATAGATCCCAAACAGGATCACGATAACTGACCCAACCTGAAGCACCGTAATATTTTCGCCGAGCAGGATGTAGGCAAAAATCAGACCAAAAATGGAAGTGATCGGGAAGACGATTGTTGTCGTGATCGGCCCGAGCCGCTTCAGACTCTGAATGGAGAGGAATGCCGTCCCGCTGAATACAATGACGCCGAAAAGAAAAACATAGAGCAGGTCGGCCACGCTATTCACGACAAGGGCGTGGAGCAGGAATGCGATGAATAACAGCCCCGTACCCGAAATTATCGACTTGATTACGATTATCCTTGCCACATCGACCCTTTCAGTTATAGCGCTTGTGACGTTGTTGTCGACGCCCCAGAGAAAGGTAGCTGCGAGGATGAGTACGTGGCCAGGTGCGGCAAGATCGAGTGATTTTGGAGAAAACTGAAGATCTGTGATTACCGCGACTATTCCGAAGGTGAGCAGAGTTAGCGCAAAGAATCCCCTCCTGCTGAGGCGTTCACCGAAAAACATGGTCGCAATTAAAACTGTAAAGATCATCTCGCCGTTTCCTAAAAGCGCCGCGTCGGAAGCCGTGCTCTCCTGAAGCCCGACGAAATAGATGTAGGGAGCAATGAGACCTGAAGCGATCGCGCTGGCTGCGAGGATAGCGTAACCCTGTTTTTTGATGTGTTTGTTTTCTTTTGAACGGATCGATACAGGGGTGAAAAGGATAGCCGGGGCAAAAGTCACAATTGTGGTGAATAGAAGTGGGCTTACAATATTGAGCAGCGGCTTGGAAATGCTAGGTAAAAGACCTCCCAAGATAGCCGCGCCGAAAGCTGCGAAATAGCCGAGGAACACAAACCTTCCTCTGTCGTATCCAAAACCCATGTTCCCTTCACTTTTTTTGCGCGCGCGGAGGATGATTTCGATTATCGAATTTAAAAGAATCCGTCTGCGATTCGGAATTTTTTCTTGTAGTTATGGAAAATAATGCTGGGGAAAATTAGATCTGCAAATTGAACACTGCTCTAACTGCTGCAATGAATTTCTTCCTGAATCTCCCGACTATCCACGCCACAATGTTTAGAGGACAACTAATCGAGATTCAGCTGTCGCATGCTCATCAACGTTCACGTCACTGCGAATGCGAAAGAAGCCAGTTTAACCAAACTTGACGAAAATAATTTCGACGCCAGGGTCGACAAGCGAGCTGAAGGTGGCGAGGCAAACAGGAGATTAATCGAGATTCTTTCCCGGCACTTTGAAGTTCCAAAGTCAAAAATTCGAATCACAAAGGGAATCAAGGCAAGGGACAAAGTAGTCGAAGTAATTGTTTAGATAGAAATCCCTGACTTGATCTGGCGTAATGCATGCCATCAATCATAGACTCAATCGTTCCAAAAGAGAGATTTCGCTTAATGAAGAACTCGTTAATCGAGTGACAAGAGGTAAAATTTGGTTTTCATCGTCATGAAGTACCAATCTGGTTCGATAGACAAAACATAGGAACTTGGTAAAGTTGGCGGAGAAAGTCGCAGGTGCGATCCAGTGGGTACTCCTTCCCGAAATACAACTGATCAAGAGAGAGCTGAAGGTGATTAACGTGAGATTGGATGTGATGGATTTCAAGATTTCAGCCATCGATTCTAAAGTAGATGCTTTTCGAAATGAGTTCCGAAGCGAGATAAAGAGGTTGGACGAAAAATTGATGGACTCTCTAGTCAGTTCGAGATACAAGAAAAATCAATGTTCTGGAAGCCAAAGTAGCGGGAATTGGAACGAACTAAATCCTGACAAGGATCCCTACTCCACTACAACGGAACGCGCCCATGTCTGTGATTACCGGCCAGGCGTAGATTTCTCGGGAATGATCAAAGTCACGCGGCTTAATTTAATACAAAGTCTGGGTACCTGTTTAGGTTATGACAGACGTCATCACCGGATTGCACGCAGTAACGATCCACATCAGGGATATTCAAAGGGCAAGGATGTTTTACAAGAACGTTTTGGGCCTCCAAGAGCTAAAGTTTGATGAAAAGCTGAACCGTGCAGTATTCACTCTTCCCGGCACATCAACCATACTTTCGATGCACATTATGGCGCCTGGGGAAGAAGGTAGGGAGCCAGGCACGGTTTCCGGGGTTGTATTCTCACATCCGGACCCTGCGGTAGCATCGGCAGAGATCAAGCGTCGGGGCGGCACCATAACGCTCGAACCCCAGACGGTAGAGATGCCAGGCGTGAAATTTGTTCGGTGTGCGATTGCAGATCCTGATGGAAACGAGTTTTTGATTTCGAACCGCGAGGACTAGGATAACCGACAGCCAGGTTAGGCTCTACTCCGTTCATTTTGACATGAGTGGACCACGTTTTGTAGAGCCATTGGCCTCGAATGATGAAGCTAATTTGAAATCATTGTTTGATTATTCTATAGGCAAATCTTATTTTCTTAGATCTCTTTTTACCACTGTAGATTTCTGAAAAACGTTCTATCGGCTTTATAGTAAAGCGAAAAAAACAGGAATCTTTGCTCAACCTGAGAGGATTTCTGCAAAAAAGGAATCATTTGCAATAGTTTGCGATGCATTGCAACCGACGTGAATGAGATGGATCTGCCGTTCAAATCTCTTTGTTAAAGAAGAGTTTTCTAGAAAATAATCTAGGTAATTAGTGCACCATCTGCTTATTCGTGGTTCTAAAGGGAAGGACTACAAACGAATCAAGTCCTTTGTTTGGCCTAGCGTAAAGATTTCGATCATTTTCCTTTTCATCGCCGTCGCCTTCGTTAGCTCAACCTCATCGGCGTACCTTGCAAATCCATTGAGAGTTCCTCGCACAACAAGTGCGAGCGCCCCGATTTTTCAAAGCTCGAGCACTGCGGTTTCCAGCGGGGGGCAGGAAGAGCCGTACATCATCCAGCAGGTAGCTTCTGCCTCTAACCCCGGCGTGGTTTATCAGATAACCGGAGCGCAGATAGCTCAACGGCTAGTAAGCGGCGCGTACAAGAATTACCTGTATCTTTTTGTCAACACGGGAAGGACCTTCCCGGTGAACGCGTCTGGTCAGACTGTCAAGGACACCATAACTGGCTACAGCACCAATAACGTATACTGGAACGTTCAGAATCCTCCGACTCCGAGCACGTCATTTTGCGCCACTGTGGGGCAGGACTTGGACCTTGGAGCGACCTCGAACACTTTGTCGGAGTGGCAGTGGTCCGACCTGAACTGGGGCTGCGGGCGCAACCAGGTTTCTTACAGCGGGTCATATGACGGAGGAGGTCCGACCGCTTGCAACACTTACTCCAACAACCAGATGAGGGAATCTATCTATGTAATCATCGTAGACTCCTCAAGCAATAGTGTTTACCTTGTCACGGGAGCTGTTCTCCTCCAGCAGAGCATCAACGGAGTCGCCTCCACGACGTTCATCGCGCTGTTGAGCGGCAACCAGGGACGACTTGATTCCTCGGGCGACCAGAAGGATTGCCCAATGGTTTCAAATCCGCAGGTGACGCCGTCGCTTCGGTGGTACGTGCGCACTCCTCCTGTTGCCGGGAAAGTTGCCGGCGCGTCAATTACGGGGAACTTTGGCATAACTGGAACGGTGGGCGCGGGAGTTGCGAAGGCACCGGAGAACGGAAACATGGTATTCCAGCAGTACGTGGACAGAGCGTTCCAGACTGGCTTCATTCCAAATCAGGGTGCGCCTGGTGACATTTCGATTTCCGGCGCGACCGACCCGGTCAGTGGAAAGTCATGCCAGTGGCCAGGGACAGGAAGCTGCTCGTCAACGAGTACAACTAGCTTCTCCTCATCACATTCAACAAGTACAACGACCACGTCAGCCACAAGTACAAAGCCCACATCAACGACAAGTACGACGAAGACAACTTCCACCTCGACCAGTACGGTAACTTCGACATCGCCGACGTCAACATCAACCTCTACAACCACGAGCACGAAGACAAGTACAGCAACTTCTACATCTCCAACGACGACAACAATTACAACCACAAGTACAATCACGTCGAGTTCCACGACGACCACTCCAACCTCTACTTCCACAACCACAAGCACAACGACGACTTCACCCACATCAACGGTAACAACCACGAAGACCACTTCCACGACGACGAGCACGACAACAGTGACAAGCACCAGCGGCAACGATATAGTGAAATTCAGTATCACGCCACTTACACAGAATCAGGGAGGAAGTTACTTCAACATACAAACCGCTACATTTACCGGCCCGGGCGGGAGTCCGATACAGGGCGCTACGGTGACCTATTACGAGAATTGTGGTTGCTCTGGCGGTTATTTCCACGGAACGACTGATGTAAACGGGCGAACCAGCTCGACTGACGTGTACCCTGGTTCGGGAAGCTATACTGAATGGGCTTCAATCACATATCTAGGAAATACGTATGTATCACCCAAGATTACTGTGATAGTTCCTTAACTTCGCGTGCGGATGTGCAGGTTAACTCGTGACTCTGCACCCGTCTCACTTCTTTTTAGTTCATTTAGAGCACGAGCAGCAAAAGGAGGTTAACCGTTTGGGAAATGACACGTCAACTATGTCGGAACATTTGGGGTAGGCCGAGAAGAGAGTGGTTGACGACCTGTTTTTCCTAGTTGAACTTGCTGTTCTTTACTTCTAAAGAAATTAATAGAACATTCATTCGGCCGATACGTTGTCAAAAAGTGTTCCGGCATTAGATTACTTGCCTATAAGTAATCGAAGAGCCGGAAAGCGATATCTAGTTCCTTTATCCGAGAATCTTGATCAAGGGCGACATTCCAATTGTCAGAGAGAAGTGTAAGCGGGCTCGTTCAGTTGAAAAGTGATCATCCTTTCGCAGACACTTTAGGGCGATTGGAATCAACGATTCTTTCAAAGGGACTAACGATATTTGCTCGAATAGATTTCAGTGGAGATGCTCAAAAAGCTGGACTCGAAATGAATCCGACGATAATGATGATCTTCGGAAACCCCAAAGCTGGAACTCCGCTCATGATCGCGGCTCCCACGCTTGCAATTGATTTTCCACTCAAGATTCTTGTTTCCCAGGATGAAACAGGGGATGTATGGGTCTCGTACAATTCTGTCGAGTATCTGAGATATCGCCACAACATCCCGGAGGATCTAACAAAGAACATTGCGGGAGTTGCCGTTATCGCGCAATCAGTTGCGAAATAGTAGAAAGCTCTCGTAGATAGAATCCGGAGTACGAACGGCCACGGGAGAAAGAGTAAGCGACCACCTTGCGAATGAAAGAACTTACCTCGCCTGGCTCCGCACTGGAATCGCGACGATCGGCCTCGGTTTTGTTGTAGCGAAGTTCGGGCTGGCGATCAGACAGCTAACTGGTATCTCGGCGCTACCCGAGACAGCATTTCATCTCTCCAGCATCATAGGAATAGCTCTTACCATTACGGGTGGACTGATGATTCTCCTCTCATTCCAGCGGTTTACGAAAAATCAGCAAAGAATTAGGGCAGGAAACTACGATCCCACTTCCGGCAGCGAGCTCGCATTGACCATGACAATGTTCGTTATAGCGCTCCTTCTCATCGCGTACCTGTTGCTTACTTTCTAATTTCGCCGCTCGAAAAACTATAACTTACTTTCAAATCTCTTATAAACAGGACTTCTTTCTGTCTTCCATTGAGACAGTATTACAATGAGCCACAAAGATAGTTCAATGGCAAGTTCGGCCGACGCTGACAAAGCATCCTCGGCGACAAGAGAGGACATAGTCCGTGGGTTAAACGAAGACCTTGCGAGAGAATACAAAGCGATTATACAGTACGTTGTCTTCAGCGCCGCGTTGAAGGGAGCCGAATACAACGATATTGCGGATCAATTGAAGTCGCATGCTTCGCAAGAATTGGCTCACGCGCTCGAAGTAGCAAGGCAAGTAGATTACCTCGGCGGAGATCCTGCAGTCACACCCAAGCAGGCGGAATTTTCAAACGAATCCAAAAGGATGCTCGAGATCGACCTGAAAGATGAACAGGTTACGATCAAGAACTACCGGGAGAGGATCCGCCAAGCAGAGGCGGCAGGCGAATTCGCATTGTCTGAAGCTTTGAGGAAGATCATTTCGCAAGAGCAAGATCATGAGATCGATCTAAAAGATGCCCTGGGTCTTAGGTAGAACTCGTTTTTCGATGTCACCTCGATCAATTTGATCGAGATTGACTATACGCCTAATTGTCTAGCTCCGGGCCTTTGATCTTACTATAACTTACTAAAGTGGGTAATCCGATTTAGGAATAATACTGAGCAAAAATTCAAGTGCAGGTAGGTTTCACGCGTAGCTCGGCAACTTCTACTCAATGTCGATGCAATTATCCAATAGCGAGCGCAGCATACTCGCGCATCTATCGAAAAAAAAGGGAATGACGGTTGAAGAACTCGCGGTAGAGTTATCGATGGATTATCAGAAAACTATGCCAGACCTGGAGTTGCTGAGAAAGCAAGGACTGGCAACACTTGGACTGGAAAATCGTTACAAGCCCTTTCGACAGGTCATCGTGGCCAGCATAACGGTCAAGGGAAGAGCGTTTCTCCAACAACGCCAGGTTACTTCCACGAAAATTTCGAATTCCCAATCTGTTGGTCAGGCAAAAATAGCAAACAAATCGTCGCTCTCCGAAAGTACCGTATTACATTATCCACAGTATGCGAGAATATACGAGAGTATCCCAGTTGCAAAGCGAATCGCTGATTCATTAGTCGATTCTATTTACTCGAGCTATTCAGTAACCAATGCAGCGCCAGAACAGGAGGCTGCGATTCATTCTTTCTTTTCACGAAACAATTTTGATCAAATGTTCAGGAAGATCGTGGAGGACACTGTCACTTTCGGCGACTCTTACCTCGAAATAACAAGGGAGGATCCCCTGACCTTGCTAAGGATAGATCCGGTCAGCTCGATCTTCAAGCACGGGTGGACCGAAGATACGGAACGCGATGCTGTGTACGAGCAAATACTCGAATCGATAGAAGTTGAGGGTGAAAGAGAAATCGGAAAGGACAGATTCATCCAGTTTTCACACAAGATGCTACAAACCACATTTGGATTGTCTGCCTTCGGAGAGGGTTTTCTGACCTGGGCAGCGCTTGAACGTGCGGTCAATCTAATTGAAAGCGGAAACGGCGATAGAGCGGTCTCCAATCGCGATTATTACGAAGAGCAGGTTTTGGTAGACGGATTGCCTGAGACTTTGCTAACGAAGAATGCCCACCTCCATTCCCTGCCTTTGGAAACCAA
>JABDCJ010000055.1 GCA_013288145.1 Nitrososphaerota archaeon
CTCCGCCCGCAATTCGAAAACGAAAGCTGGACTAATCGGAAATGTCCTTCTAGCTGCCCTAATTTGACTTTCAGTTCCGCGAAGGATTTTTTTGGAAAAACTGGGAAGGAGGAAGGGTAGGATCGCAACTTACGAAACATCCGTTCTAGATAATACTCTTGTCCAATTGTTCTCAAGACTATCCTAAGCCTCCTGTTAAGTTAGCGGTGGAAAATTCTTATCGAAAACGCGAGCTTGAACAATATCTCGAAAAGGGAGAAGTTGGAAGACTTGCATAAGATTTCTTTCATAATGGGACTCGTCGTAAGCTGACTAGGATCATATCTGTATTTGGTAAATTATCTCGACGTTCTTGCTTGTGCAACCTCGAAGATTGCTCAAGACTGCGTTCCCTCAATCATTGGGACTTTAGAATCATATTGGGAGTTATCACACTGATCGCTTCGTTCTATCGTTTCCATTTCCATCAACCGAAATTTAACATGGAGAAATTGCAGAATTGATCGTTTCTCTTTACCGACAACCTAACAAAACCTTCTGATCATTCTCAATTTATATCACCAGGAATTTTCAAATTTAGCTTGAATCATGCAGACGAGAAGGATCGCCTTAATTGCCGTGACTGTGCTAATCGTGGCGATCGCCCTTGTCGCCGGAATTATCTTGAACAGCTCTACCACAGCTTTTAGCGAAGCCTGTGCGGTAGTCAGCTACCATCATTCCTATTCAGACAATCCGAACAACAATGCTTCCTACATCTATACCAACACGACTTTCACAACTTTGCTCTCAAGCTACTCAAGCGCGGCTAGCAAGAGTTCTCCAGCAATTGTCACCTTTGCCGGAACGACACTGACATATTCCGGGATACCGGGAATTGCTTGGAATGAAACGCTCTGTACAGTCTATACGTCGAGTCCCTGATCACCCATTGACTTTTGACATCGACAAATTTTTGTTCTGCCCTTCGAGAACTCTACAGAACCCAAATTAAGTCGGAAAAATCCCTACGAAATACTCTATAATGCCGATCGGCATCGTTTCGGAAATGGATGAGCGTTGACTCTTCTCGAATCAAACTCGTTAGATGATCTTGGAATGAGCCGGCCATCTCTCCTTACGCATTACTCTAGATCCAGTCGTTTTGGCACTTTTGTGCAAACGTCTTGTACACCATGTTGTATAGAACTACTACTCTTCGTCGAAACCCGTGCCAGCCGGAAAAAATTTCCGTTTATCATCTCGAACTAACGTTTCCATCGCCCTTCTCTTCGCCTGTCTGGTATTGTTGATCTCCGGTCCTGCAACCGTGGCAGCTTTCACGAGCGGGGAGATTGCATCAACTGTCCTGGGACAGTCGTCCTTCACGACGAGTGCTTCCGCGCTAACCCAAACGGGAATGTCTCAACCGACGGGCGTAGCTGTTGACTCGTTTGGCAACCTCTGGGTAGCAGAGTACGATAATAACCGCGTTCTCGAATTCCAGCCCCCGTTCACATACGGCGAATCCGCCTCGCTCGTCATCGGCGCCGACTCCTTTACGGCCTTGACACACGTTACAAACCAAAGCGGGTTCAACGGCCCAGAAGATGTCGCATTTGATCCGGGCGGCAACCTGTGGGTCACGGATTGCAACAACAATCGAGTACTCGAGTTCAAGCCTCCATTTTCCAACGGCAAGCTCGCTTCCGAAGTAATCGGTCAATCCGGTTTTGGCACTTCTGACTCGGCTCTGAACCAACATGAACTCAACTGTCCCGAGGATCTAGCGTTCGACTCTTCGGGCGATCTGTGGGTCGTCGACGCAGGTTATGGCAGGGTGCTTGAATTTGCTTATCCTTTGACGAGCGGCGAAGGAGCGTCGGTCGTGGTAGGACAATCGTCTTTCACAACATCGGTCGCGGCTCTTTCTCAAACAGGGCTTGCCTCAATTTGGGGGGTTGCATTCGACTCCAGTGGGAATCTCTGGGTATCCGACACTTCCAACAACAGAGTTCTCGAGTACTCACCGCCATTCTCAAACGGCATGCCGGCTTCACTTGTCCTCGGAGCAAAAGATTTCACGAGCACATTTTCAGGTCTGTCAGCAAAGAGCTTTTTTGGACCACAGGGCGTGGCATTTGATCCCTCAGAGAACTTGTGGGTCTCGGACACGCAAGACCACAGAGTCCTTGAGTTTCCAACCCCTCTTTCCACCGGTGAGAGCGCAACAGTGGTTTTGGGGCAGAGCAGCTTCACCACGAGCACCGTAGCTACAAGTCAGACCGGGATGAGCAACCCGATCGGGATCGCGACGGACTCGTCAGGCAATCTGTGGGTTACGGACTACTTTTTCAACCGAGTGGTTCAGTACCTAGATCAGTCGTACAAATGTAATCCAATAATTTGTGGTAACGTACCGATTGTGATTTCAGGTGGGCTGCCGGTGGGACAGTGCCCGCCCATCTGTACCGTTCCACAGGGCGTCTACGAGTTGAGCGTGCAACTTTCGCCGAGCTCGCCTGGAGGAATTTCTGGTGGAACGCTTGTTGCGAGCCAGCAGGGATCTCCATCGCCCGCAACCGATCCCTCTGTGAGTTGCAATTTAGATCTGCTATGCGGTCCGTACACATTTGCTTTCAATTCGCCCGGAACTTGGACTCTTACATTCACTCCAACACTGGCTACGGGGGCGCAGGGACCTCCGTTGAGCTTCACCTTCCAAGTCACTCCGACTCTGCCGACTCCAGAGTTTCCGGTGGGATCGCTCTTGGCTCTCGTGATACCGTTCGCGGCTCTCTTCCTCTACATGTCGCGAAACGTGCGGGAAAAAAAGTAGCTCCACCAGCGGTTTCCGAAGCTGCAACTCTAGTAAGCCAACCCGAAGTACTAGATTTAAGAAATCTGTCTGTATTTGCACAGAACTCGAGAGACTTCCGAACTCTCCAATCACGCATGACTAAGATTACGAAAAAATAAGTAAATCATTATCAGATTCATCCAACTGCTCATTTCTGCCAGCCATCGGGGAAGAATGTCCGATGCGATTATCAATGCGATTTATCGGAAACCGGACACGAAAACGGAGTTCTTCAAAAAGATCCTTTAAAGTCACTACCAGCGTCTTTTCATAGGAAATGATTCAGCCATTATCCCGATAAGAACCGAAAGCGAAAGAAAAAATAAGAATATTCCCAGTCCCCCGCTGATCAAAATCTCGCCAAGAAATAAGGGTACTAATGAAAACAGCCAAAAGGGGTGCAATACGACGGCTAGATGAATGATAAGAAAAAGATCGTAGATTCCGAGCACTATGAGATTGTAAGTTCTTGGATAGCCCAACCCACTCTGAATCGTTAGAAGTATCGCTACGACAATTCCGGAGGCAAGATACCCTAAAATCGTACGGCCATTAGGGTCCAACTAACAAGACCTGCCGCGTTCGCAACCAAATAAGGAAACCTATCGTCTATCATTTTTGGGGACTGAACATATGAAGTTCGGATACTCTTCATTTGTCTTTCAACGCTTTTGTTTACTTTCTACCTTTTCGTTGAATATGGTTTAACCATCAGAACCCCATCCTTAAGGATTGCAAATTGCGCTCAAAGGAGCACCCGATCTTTCAGTTTCAATTACGGTGAAAAGTATCCTAGTTGTGAAAAGTGAGTGTATAAGGATCCGCGTGGCTGGAACTCGGTTTTATTTCAGTGGTTTTCGAAGGTAATCACTTCCGAAGCGCCTAACGCTCTCGATTGCAGACAATTGTACTTTCTTGCGGACTAGATTACAGTCGGTACTTGTCGGACATTTCCTGAACTCAGTACCGAATGGCAAGATGGCAGAACGCTCGAGCACATTTGCCACTACACTGTATTTTCTTCAAGCGAAACCTAGTCGATTCAGCTCTTCGGTTTCCAAAACGTTTGGACGTCGAGGTAGATCGTTCCAACTAGAGGGATCCACCACGCGAGGAATCGAATGGGAAAATCGCCTATCCTCCAGTCCCAGGCCTGGGGGAACGCGGTGAACAAAAAGAGAATTGCGAAAAAGATCAGCAAGTTCCTTGCTATTCTGACTCTAGACAAATACTCCTGCGGGACTAGGTGCTTTTCCTCGTGGCTCAAGATGTGAGCCAAGGCCGCGAGGATTCCCACCATACCAGCGAGGTCAATCGCGTACAGTTGCGACGAGTACTCGCTCAGTGGGGTGTTCGCAGGAATCGGTAGGGGCGGCTTGACGTACTGAATCCCGATGGTAATGTATGTCACTAGAATAATGAGGAGAAGTAAGACCAGGTTCGCAAGGATGACGCTGCCGGTTTCCACAGGCAACCTAGACATGATCAAAGTGTATTGTACCCAGACCGCGATTAAGATCACGAAGTTGAAAATGAAAGTAATAATCCGAGAATTCATCTCGTCCGGGGTTGTCGGCGGCTGAGCAATGAGAGAAATGGCACCGATTGACAGCGCGAGCCCGAAGATTAGATCTGAGAGACTCTCTATTCGATTCCTTGGGATAGGGCCTCGGGGTTTCTCCCTTTCCTTTTCGTTGCCTTGCAAACGGAACAGTGTCGGGCAGTTACAAGTCGCCCCCTTATTTATCAGATCTACCTCGGCGCCTCATCCTCCGCTTTCCTGTAGAACTACTTGGGAAGATGGAACAGGAATGTGGTATAATGGTTGGCTGGTCGTGCAGAGTATTCCATTGGCACCACGTCGTCGACCACTAATTTCCCAGCTTCCATTCCAGGTCGCGGAGCACCACCCGGCGTCGCCGTGGGCAGTTGGGAGGACACTGGATTTGTTTTCCCCGCGATAGTATTCCCCACCCTGGTGTTTCCATTTGGTAGTGTTCTCGGAATCGTAGCTCCCCTGGGAGCTTTCGGAGGATACTTTGTGATGATAAAGCTGCGAAGTAAAGATCCTGTCGCAAATAGTCCAACTATCGAAAAAGAACAGGCTTGATTTCAGAAGCTATTGAAGCGTAACTCATCGGCGACAGGATCATTATGTCGGCATAAGCTCGCTTTAAGCTCTGTTTGGGTGAAAGAGTACCCATATGTCCATTGCTGAATATCAGCTCAAAAAAAGACCGGATTAAGAAAGAGGCAAGGAGCTCATAATCACCAGAGTTTCCTCGGTTACTTCTTGAAGAGATTACCTTGGAATGTTCTCAGGTGAGTTTGTCAGTCGGAGAGAAATTCCACTTTTTAGGGCAAAATACAATCCCAACGCCAAAAGTGGTATCAGAACTGCGAGTATACTACCGATGGGATAAACCGGGGCGGGCAACACGGGACTATTAGGATCGGTATACCAGACACATTGAGAGCCTGACGGAGGCGGAGTAAAGTCGCATAGATGACTGATTATGATCTGCATCGAGGCGCTACCGCTCGCAGACACTGGCACGCCATAATTCGCGTTCATCTGCTGGGTCATTTGTTGAAAAGTCGAAATATAATCTCCGGCATAGATTATATCACCGTCAAAATCTGATGTGCCCGAAAAGCTTTGACCGTGGCTGGCGGCACAATTGCCGGAAACGACGTTAGCATCTGCGCAGAACTGGGCAACACCCTGCTGACCACTCGCCCCGTTTTTCCCAAAATTAATCTCCCACGCGTTTTGATATGAACCCTGAATGCTCGATCCCTCTATGCTGGGGGAAGTGCTCCCAGCATCTCCTGTAAAACTGCCACTCCAACTAAAAGTTAGGCAATTTGAAATATCGGCAAAACCCGGACAGATGCCTTCGACCTGGATGGTGTTCCATTCCCCACTTTGAACGGTGAGCTGACCGCCCGATGACGGACTACCGTCTACCGAAACGTGATCCGTTTCGATTCCGTTTCCAACCAGGGCCATGTCATTGAAAGAATAGGTGGTCGCGTCCAGCCCGTCGCAATCTGGGTTTGCGTCTCCAATTATATCTCCGGAATCTGTTAGAGAACCAGTAAGAGAATCAATCGTTCCTGTTGTGGAAGTGCAGCTTGTTGCAACGGGGTTCATAATCCGGGCTACGCAGGATCCGTAATTGTCAGCGCTGGATGCCGTTCCCTGAAGAGTTGTAATGCTACAATTTGTGGTCGAGACCGCAAACACGGCAGGAGCCCGGGCAAAGATCGCGAAAACGAAGAGCGAGAAAAAAATCGTGACTGCGAGAAGTGAACTGGCTGATCTCAAGTTCGAACGGGCGTGGTATGTTAGAATGTTAATAAAGTGTTCGAGATTCGAATACAGCGGATCCCGATAATCCCTTGCACGTTTTCACGAAGAATAATGATCTCTATTGCGTCCGAAATAATATACTAACCCAAGAATCATTCTCGCTCCAGTGTTTCCCTTCGAAGCGATGCTGTCCATCCTTGTGCCCCTAGAGGCCAATCGTTCAGAGTTTAACAAATGGTGCAGAACAAAATCAGTTCGCGAAAGCGAAACTAAGGAATAATAGTACGAAGATTGATGAATTCTTCAATGACGAGTCACCTCTTTCCGTAGATCCGTTCTTCAAGAAGGTACTTTCATCATCCATTCTCAAAGGATGGATTGATAGTGACCTATTATGGTACGCGAAAGTCATTCGCGGTAGAAAGCAGGAATTGGAAGGGGAGCTCAGATGGAGGGGCTTTTATTTCCCGTGGTAACGCGGCTGTCTAATATTGTTCGACCTCGGATTCTATTTCAGCGTGCGAGACCATGATACTTTTGAGGGAGCATTGGAAAATAATGTCTGATCTAACAAAAAAATCCGGGTGAAAAAGTGAGATGTTGCTCCGTGGCACTCGTCAATTCCATTTGCGGGGGTCCCACATTTCGCGCTCGGGATTTACTAATATTGGCTGGATACAAAATGTGCCGATAATGAAAGCCCCTCTCCGGAGACTAAGACGGTGGACCTAACTCCTACACCCGAAGGTGACGATAGGTAAAAACAGTAATACTTCACTAGATCGAATCTTTTCAAGAGTCAAGGTCGAAAATGTCAAAGAACCGGAGCTTCGTCATCGCTTCGTATCGGAAGTTCCTTCAATTCGACAGAGTGGCCCTTCAGGCACGAGAACATTCAGCCCGCATTTAGGGCAAATTGTAATACGCTACGTAAACTTGAACGTCGCACTCGCAGTATTGCCATAGGCGTCGGTCGCTGTCACAGTGTATGTGTTTCCAGCGGTCAAGCCAGATGGAACTTTGAACGAACAATTCAACAGGAGACCGAACTTCCTTGCAACGCAAGTCGCGACACTAACTCCATTGAACCTGACTGTGACTTTAGAGCCTGAGACGAACCCCAAGCCGCTGACGTATACTCGCGTACCCGCCTTACTACTGCTTGAAGGACTGAGTAAGATCGCTGGAGGGCTCACCGAGACTTGGGTGGGAGCTGACTTTACGACTGCTCCACTACTATCACTTACCTGAAGCTCGAACGACCACGTACCCGCCTTGAATAGATTGCCCGAAGAGGTTGAGAACAGCGATCCGGCGCTGCATGAGAAAGACGACGCAAGCGGACTAAACGACGATGTTCCAGGCGCCTCGACAAGCCATTGACACGTGTACATCGGGGTCCCGGAGCTAAATGCGACAATTACAGAGAGCTTCGCGTTGGATCCTCCTATGACAAAAGAAGGCGAGGCCTTGATCGTCGGAGCCCTAAGCGGAGAATTTACCGTAACCAAGTCAGTTGAAGACGACACACCGGTAGACGGAGTCCCCTGCGAAGAGTCGGTGACAGAGTAACAATAGTAAGTGTTGGATGTCGGGGATAAATGGATACTCGAACCTGCACCTGCCGGAGACATGTCTGACGAGCAGGAGGCGCTATCGCCCGAGAACCATGAAATCGTGTATGGCATCGTCCCTCCAGATGGATTTGCGTTTAATGTGATAGATTGTCCGGAGTCAATAGCTGGGGATGCAGGAGTTATCGTGCCCGCAACCGGTGCGGGACTCACAGATACCAAGATTGCTGATACGGCGACTGAGGCCGCTGGCGTTCCCGAATCGGTAATAACTGCGCAGTAGTATGTGTTGGAGGTGGGAGAAACGGAATGAGAGTCAGTCAGCATAGATAACCCGGTATCGCTAGCCACTGGAGTGGTATCCGAAGCGCAGCTCGCCGAGTTGCCCGAATACCAAGCGACAGAGTAAGTTGACGTGCCTCCAGACCAAGAGGTGGAGAGAGAAATTGATTGCCCTAAATCAATTGTCGGGCCGCCAGGAGGAGACATGCTTCCGGCCACGAGGACAAGATTCACCGTGAGGCTGACCTGCGAGGACATCTGCACTTCTGGAGTAGGTGCACTGTCGGCTACTTGAAGCTCAAAGCTGTAAGTACCCGTCGAAGTGCTTCCTGTCGTCACAAAGTCACAAACAGCACTCACGGAATTGACACAATCTGTTGCAGGACTGTACGAGCCCGCGCCCGGTGCTTCTTCCATCCACTGGAAAGAGAATGGCGGAGCCCCGGTGGTTGACGTACTGTCCGAAATAGTTGCTGTCTGACCCTGATCAACCTCCTGCGAGCCCGGAGAAAGAGTCACGGACAGAGCAGGATAAACCGTGATGGTCGAAGTGGGGAGGATGTTTGTGTAAGAGTTAGGCGTCGGAGTACTGGAATCAGTCCAAGTTAGCTCGAAGCTATAAGTGTCGCCGGCTGTTAACGAGTTAGCCGGTACGGTGCAAGAATAGTTGGTCCCCTGAACGCCGGTCGAGATCGGCGCGCCGCACAGTGAAGAGGCGTCTGAGTAAGTTCCACCGTTAACGCTTACAAGCCACGAATAGCTCACCGGCGTATTCCCGGCGTAGGTGAGGTAACTAGAGATGGTGAGCGGTTGGTCTACGTCGATTGCCTGAGAGTAGCCGTAACTGTCCAAGTGATATCCGTCGCCCTTGTACACTGCTACGTTCTCGACGTAAGACCCCTCGTCTGGCGCCCCCAATACATAGGTCACGGAGCAGCTCGCCCAAAGGGTATTCGGTGCTTGCCCAGGTGGGAGAGCATCGAGCGTACAGCCGTTGAAAGTACCATCAATTGCATGATCAAAAGTTGAACCGGAGGCTGAAGCAAATCCACCAGTACCGGAAGTAAGGAAAAATACCTCTCCTGTCGGTGTACTTTCGTCGTAGCTGCTGACATCCATCACAGTGGCGGTACAGATCTCCGAACTGCTGCTTGGAGGAGTGCAAGTGATAGAAGTCGTCGTCTGGCGGTCGTATACTTCGAGCTGGAAACTTGAACCGCTTCCGTAATGAGCGCCATCTCCACCTCCATAAAACCCGGAAATTGTATTCACACCCTCGCTCCCTGTGCTCGGCGTGTAGGCAAGCGTACACTGAGCTTGCGTACTGCTAAAACTGACAAGACTGCAACTGGAGGGAGATACGAACTCGCTAGAATCGGAACCGAAGGGCCCGAAGGTTCCGCTTGAATCAGACGAAAATGCCACAGCTCCTTGTGGGGCCGTTGCGCCTGAGCTAGCAGTATCTGTGACTAGGGCGGTACAAGCTGCCTGCCCTCCGACAAAATCTGATGAATCAGAAGCTGCAAAACAAGAAATTGTTGTACTCGTGGGGTCGAGCGCTGGGGCCGCCGGCACAAAATTCGCGACAAGAGTTCCAGGTCCGTTAACGGTCATGCTTAAACTACTAACGGCGATACAAGAAGATCCTGTAACGCATTCAATTGTCCAACTGGAAAATGAGTAACCGGAGTTTGGAGTTGCGAATATCGCGTTTCCGCTTGAGCCGTCATTGTACCACGCATCGGAGCTCGTAGCGCCGTCGCTGCTGGGGCTAGCCATAAACTGGACGTAATCCTGCTTCTGGTAGCTACCGGTTATCGTAGTGCTTGACGAAATACCAAAGCCTGATGAAGGTGCAGTCGGAGAACTAAGTACGAACTGTTCACCGGTATTCGAGCTTTGAACTGTCGAAGTGTAAGAGTATGTAATCTTTGTTCCAGAATTGACTTCTCCCTCATTTACCATAAATTGCCCGACTGTGATCGGCGTGAACTGTCCCGTCGAAAAAGTCACAATGGAACCAATAGCGCTCGAGTCGAGTCCCGTCTCTGCGAATTTTAGGGCATAGGAGGTCTGGGTGATTGTGAAAGACCCCATCGAAGTTTGTCCGTTTACGGTCAGGTGAATATCGTAGGATCCGTCAGAGAGATTCGGGACTGTGACGCTGCAATCGACATCACCGGTGTAAAGAGCAGAGGTTTGGGACGTGCAAGTCTGAGAGGCTGGAGTTTGACCATTGAAGGTGAAACTCGAAACCGGGTAACCCGAGGAAAAGCCGGTAACATGAACGCTCACAAGATTGCCGGGTCCGCCGGAAGATGGCGCGACATCCATGCAGACAGAAGTGCAAGTACCTGACCCGGGACCTGGGACCAGAGCATATGATGCAGAAGAGGTGGATAGCAAAAACAATAGAGCTACGGACATAAGGATGAAAGCAGTGCGATAAGATCTGGAATTGTCTTTGTACCAAAGGGACAAGTGATTAACAACTCCCGCGTGCCGTCGAGATGTTAAATTATTTTAGTACAAAGAGTATCGGGATACGATATTCCCTCCAAACGGGATCGCTGGCCAATCTTTTGCCCAGAACAGACTTTGGTACGGGGGGATGATCACCTAAGCGAAGGGGAGTACATCGGCCTCAAAAGTCGTAGAGACCAAAACACCCCCAACTCTGTAGCTCCCTGCTTCGCTAGGATTCCATGTTCTACTAGTAAATTCGTGCTCAAATCCCACATTCCGCCCGCCGGATAATTCTGCCCAGATAATTTACCGGTAAAAGAAAAGGACGTGATTTTCCAATATTTCTAGGGAATAATTTTGTATTTCATACTAGGCTCGGTGGACTTACATCCACCAAATTGACTTCGATCATTTAGAAAAAATTTGGAGAGTGAGTAAGGCGAGCTGATAGGGAGGAGCTCACGACTCAGTGCACGCACTATCCTTTCCCCTCTTCTAAATTCATCTAATTACTTCTCCTTCGAGGCTGCTGTCAACTAGATCCGTCGCAGTGGACAAAGAAAGCTGCCTAACCTCTCCCAAGATAAGCTTGTGTTACTGGAAGTACAATTGTTTCGAGCATGTTGACATGAGATGGCAAAGTTGCCATAGTCAACACGGCGTTCACAAAGTCCTTAACAGCCATGACTGGTTCACCAGGATTCGGATCCATTTCAGTCGCAACGTTTCCTGGATGGAGACAACTCGCCACCACGCCGTAACTTCGCCCTTCCAATGCAGTAGCTCTCGTCAGGGCTGCAAGCCCCCTCTTTGAGCATGCATAAGCGACCGAATTGGGACGCGGTACCTGCGCTGAGATACTTCCGATATTGATGATTCGGCCGCCTCTCTGAGGTTTCATGATCTTCAAAGCCTCGCGCGTGCAAAGAAAAGGACCAGTCAAGTTAGTGTCTAGAGTTCTATGCCACATCTCCAAAGTTGTTTCTTCAATCGGTGCGGTCACGCCTGTCCCAGCATTATTCACAAGTATGTCCAGACGACCAAATTCCGATTTGGTTCTCTCAAATAACGCAATGACCTCTTTTTCGTTTCTGACATCCGTCGGGACAGCTATTGCAGACCCTCTTCCTTTCGACTGCAGTTCATCTCTTGCCTGATCAAGCTTCATCTGATTGCGTGCTGCAAGAACCAATTTTGCTCCTTCATCTACAAAGACATCCGCAATACCTCGACCAATCCCACTACTGGCTCCTGTAACAATAGCTACCTTGTCCCTAAGTAGATCCATCATACTGCACCTCAATAACTCGATAGTGCGAGAAAGTCTTGAGTAGTTTCTTCAGTTTTTCCCTCTTCCATTGAGATAGTTACCGAGAGGATGATGAAAGGCATTACAAAGGAAGAAGAAGCACAGCCGGTCGAAGTATTGAAAAAAATGCTGGGACAACTTGAATCAGAAGAGAATTCAGTTTAACGTAGAGATTCGCACCTTGTTCGTCGGCTAGAGCTGCTCCGGGAAACCCTGAATTCAAGCGTCCAACTTAGTACGAGCGATCCTATGTGACCGAACTTTCATGGTTTGGGCATTCTAGTAAATCTCTCTCGTCGAGGTTTGAAGCGGGGCTTGATGTTATAATAGCGGGTATGAGACTTTCGTCCGACTAGATCGTCAACGCGACTCTTATACCAAGGGACAAATGGGTTAGCGCGCGGTCCAACCACCATCAATAAGAATCGTCTCACCGGTTATCAGGGAGGCTGCATCCGACGCGAGAAAAACGACCGCCCCAGCCACATCCATCGGTTCACCGATGCGATGTAGTGCGGCGATTCGCTCCAAGACCTCGGCGCGGGCGTCCGGATTCGCCAGATAACTTTCGGTGCCGGGAGTCCGAATGAAAGTTGGGGCAACCGCGTTTACGGTAATATTGTACCTTCCCCATTCGACCGCAAGGCACTTTGTGAGGTGAGAGATGGCAGCTTTGGTCATGCAATACACGGACTCGCCGGGCAGGGCAACGAATCCAGCTTGCGAACTCATATTGATGATGCGGCCGTATTTCTGCCCGATCATGATTCGCCCAGCGCTTTGACTGGCGAAGAAAGTACCTTTCAGATTGACGGCAAGGGTCACATCAAAATCTTGTTCGCGGACGTTCTCAGCGGGATTTTCTGGCCCAATACCGGCGTTGTTAACCAGAATGTCGATGCGCCCGAAGTGCGCCGAGCTTCTTCGATAGCATCGCGAACTTGATCCGGGTAAGCCATGTCCATCTGCAAAGGAAGGGCCTGCCGTCCGAGGGCTGCTATTTCTCTAGGAAGGTCGCCGTGGGCGTTTGAATCGCGCAAGCCGAGTGCAACATCGGCGCCGGCGTGGGCCATTGCGAGCGATATAGCACGACCAATGCCGCGGGCGGAGCCCGTCACGAGCGCTATTTTGCCATTAAGATCAAAAGTAGGGAATTCCATTGGGGAGGAGTTGCCGCCTTCCATGCGAGATCCTCAAGGGCATTCCTTGGGCGTGTTAATAAGTCGAACAGACCCATGGCTATCTCATCGTGGGCGCCCTCTATTTCGTGGAATTTAGGGCACCCATGGTTTTACTGGCAAATGTGTGCTCATCTTAGATCCCATCGTCCGCCGGTACTGGTATGAAGGACAAGTTTACCCCTTGGATTGGGTTCCGATGGGGATTCCACGCACGTATTTAGTACGAAAAAAAGAAGGGCAACAGCCTCGGTGCCCGCACAGAGATAAGCTACCTTTTCCCGTACACTCGAAAAGTATTTTCACCCTTGACGGGGTCGTACTCGCCTTCGACCCGAGCTTTTATTCCGTTCAGCCATGCGAGCTTCTTCGATTGGGTCTGGAAGGTGGTTTCTCCCGCGAAATGATTGTGAGTGGGGCTGTCAATGAAACTCTTCCCCTTGTAGTACAAGAGGATAGTGTCACCGTCGCTGGTGGTGTCGATCTGTCGCACTACGTAGTCAATGGTTCTATCCGGCTTTGCCAGAAGGTTGATCGTCCCGTAGAAGCTGGCGTTGTACACACCCTTGCTCTCTCCCTCGATATTGTCCTCGAGTCTGATGCCTTCGGGCGAGAAGTCTTTGATCGTTCTGGTCGTGTTCTTCCCCTTCAACTCTAAGAGGAGCTCCTCTTTTGTGTCCGCATTTTGTGATTCCATTCCTTTGATTCACCTCCTCAGAGCTTGGTAAGATCCCACAGCCATCTTGCACTCAGCGCTAAAACTTCATCTTGATTGCGTAGTAACCTCAAAGTCCTTGAACGTACCAACTGCCCCCTGCCCGAATAATCGTTCCGTCATCGGAAATGAAACACTGAGATCTGGCCTGTCGGGGTGTTGAAACGGAAACGCGTCAAGGCAGCTGAAAAGACCGTGCCCAATTAGAAATTCATCGATTGTGAGTTGCTCGCCCGGGCCGAGTGAAGGATACGTTCCCGTGTACGGCACACCCTGAACATCTAGAGGGATTCCGACCCGATCTACATGCGTGAAAAGCTGGTAGTCAATGAAATATTCCACCGACGATACATCTCTGCCACGAACATAGCGGATCGAAAAATGATGGGTGCCCGCCGTGATGGGTGTTTCTTTGATAATCTGGGTGTAAGCTTTGTCAAGTCCAAAGTTGGCGACACTCGTGACGGAAGAAGGCAATCGTTCAATCAACGCGAAAGCGTGTCCACCCGAAACAAACCAGTCGAAAAGCTGCATGTTTGATCCGGTCATGTTCATCATTGCACTCGCCTGCTGTCCTTCGAGCGTGGGTTTCGCGTACGGGAGAGTACATTTCTGATCGATTGATGAGAAACTGCCCGACGGGCCATAACAACCGTGGATCACTCGACCCGGCTCGGTGCCTGGTGTTTGAGAATTGATGTCGACCGCGAGTTCGAATGAGCCATTCTTCGGTACAACGAATGACTGTGTGCTAAGCCGAAAGTGTTTGATGTGATCGTATACACCCGAGTCAGCGCCGGTCTTGAACGGCGTGGCGCGCAAGATTACTGCATTTTCGGACACCTCCGCTGATCCTTCCCCGGGTCCGTACGGAGCTGTCCAGCGTCGATTGTACTCAGATTGATCTTTCCATCCGTAGCTAATTACACCACTGGACGGTTTCGGTTCATCGAGCAAATTTCTTTTTCAACCTCGATCTAACCAGACTTCAAGATTGGAACTACAAGGACGACTACAACAGCGGCGATAGAGCTTATTCCGGAATTCCTCTTTACAATTAATCTCTTATTCATTTTATTTTACCACAATAGATCGGGTGCTTCATTTCCTTATGATTGCCGGCTAGGAGGAGAACCTGGCTGAGAAGCGGTCGCTTTCTTGAAAGTATAGTTTTTCGTCGCGAGGCTCAAGACAGCAACGATGATAACCAGAATAATTCCGATTTCGAAAATCAGGTTGAAGGCGGTTGCTGAAGGCAACTGACCCGCGACAGTCTGCCCATTTATCCTCGATACAAACGGGCGAGTATACGTAGCCAGGATGCTCGTCGCCACGACCGGCCCAATCGCTCCCCCGATATTTCTGAGCAGAGTATTCATTCCCAGACCAACTGCAATGTTCTCCCGTGGTATCGATATAGCTAGCATGTTGATAATCGGAACGGTTATCGCGATGAACCCGCCTAATGCGACGAACATGCCGAGCGCGACGTAAGCTGAAGTCGATCTATTCAGGAGGAGCAAGACAAGCCCGAGTCCCATGAGCCCCGACCCAATCAGCAAGACGGGCTTCGGGCCGATTTTCGGCAGCTCCCGGCCTACGACAATGCTCCCGGTGAACATAGCAACCGCCGAGGGGCCGAGGGTGAGGCCGGCTGCAATGACGTCGAGGCCGAGGCCGAACGGTTGGGGAAGCTGGGAATAGTAGGTAACTGCAAAGAAAAGCAGGAACAATAGGACTCCCGAAACAAGCCCTACCAGATTCGCGACGAGGACGTCCCGGATCCTCAGAAGAGCGAGACTGACGAGCGGATTTGTCTTTTTGTTTTCAAAGAAAAAGAAGAATATTGTGAGGATGACTCCCGGGATGAGCAAACCCAGCTCCAGGTTCGAAAGCCATCCGAGTGACGGCCCCTCGGTCAAGTAGACGAGTATGAGGGTCACTCCGGAAATGAGAATGACAGCGCCCACATAATCGATGGATCTATTGACTGATCGGACAAGATCCTTCTTCAGGACCCTCGCACTGATCGCGAAAAGAA
>JABDCJ010000056.1 GCA_013288145.1 Nitrososphaerota archaeon
AAAGAGAAAATGATGCTGATTTACTACACTTTCAAACGTGCTGTAAAGAAGTCTAGGCACAAGTTCAACCTTATCGAGTGGCTCGGTTGCCGACAAATAGCTGTCATCTATTAAACAGAATGATCCCTGTACATTATCCATATGTCGCAACTCCATTACCTCGGCAATTTCTTTGCACATATCATAGTTCTCCAAACAAATTTCCAAAATTACTCGTACCGGAATACCTCGCTCCCTTAGTCCTTTGATTGCGCTCCTGTAATCGTCTATTTCAAAAAATTGCGCACCTGAAGCCTCAACAACTGCGTCAAAAGCTCTCCTTGTACTTTTGATGACGTCAAGGAAGAATTTGGTGGTCTCGACCAATCCTAGGACAGTGCCACTCCTGGGGACTGGACGGTCAGTTTCGAGGGTTTTCCTGACATTGGGATCGAGAAACAGACTGTCTATTTTTCGAATCAATTCTGTTATGGGAAATGGTTTGATGAGGACAGAGTCAAAGGCATTAGCGCAAGATTCTAAGCGATCTTCATCTGGCGCCGCTGCGAGCATCAATCGAGTGGTGGAATTTATTCTCTTGAGGATTCTTGCAGCCTCTAGAACATCTACACCCCTCGAGCTCACTATCAAAACAACAGAACTCTCAAGTTGGATTCGACGATCAAGTGATTTATTCGCGGCAAGGAAATAATCGGCCAAATCCTCGATGCTGCGAAAGGTCGCCCCGACTTCGAGACCGATTCTGCCGAAATACTTTGTGTACATTTCGATAGCTTGTACGCTGTCGTGCAGGATGATGATTGGTCTTACCAATACCTCGTCACCACAGACAATATGAGAAAATCTCCCGGGTTAAGAAAAAGATTTGGACAGATCTTCACAGTATTGATTCGTAGAAAAAAGTTGTGGAAAATAGTTTCGAGATCCCCGGACAGTATAGGATTAGGCCCGGGAGATTCTTTGGGATTTGGGTCTCCCATCTGAAGAAATGTATGTGGCACAGGAGCTCCGGCGCGGAAAAAGACTGGACCCAAATTTCTCCTCCATCAATGTCGAAGCTGAAATACGAAGAATTTCCATTCTGTTCGAGGGCTTTCTCGCCCACCACACCCTTATTCTGCCGCGATTATTTGTCTTATGAATTCAAAAATACGATCTTCTTCTCTTTTTTCTAAGCCTACTTCCGAGAAACTCCGCAATCAATCCTGGGATTAGAAACCCCGCCAGGTAATAGAAGTTGAAATTCCCTCGGAACAAATCTGAAACTAGCAAGATCACGAACAATACAGCAAGTAGGACACAAACCGAGATTAGAATTTGAATAAGTTTCAAAATAATTGATCTTCTTTCACACGCGACTTATTTTTAGGAAGCGTTTCTGCTTTGCCATTCATCACAACAAGATGGAGAGGATGAACGGAGAACTTAGACCGTGACACAAATTTGAGAAAACTCGGAGAATCAGCTTGAAACTTTTAGGGGACCAGTCGGTTGTCCTGATGACCTGTCACCACATGTACTCCAGCTACATCCGGCGAAACTGAAAGATTGGATGCAAATTCTCCTGTATCTGCGCCGAAGCTGAAATATGCAGGGAAATTGGATAGTTGCCCGCTTGATTCGTTGACGTACCATAATGAAAGCGACGAGTTCATCTTGGTAAAAATCGTTCCGTAGCCGCAGCACGGACCTCCCCAGGCGAACTCTGCATCGTAGGAGAGGTAGCCGAGTACCAAACGATAGGGAGTGACGACTATTGCAGCGGATGAAATGTTTGGGATCATGAGACTCACGTTGTCAAACTCGTTGTTAGAATTAAAGATGTAAGAAGGCTCTCCCAATGACGAAAAGTAAAAACCAGCCGCCACGCCGTTCATATATACTTTCTTTACTGAAATTCCTAGGATCGCGCTTGTGGGGAGAGAGTAGGAGCTTATTCCACCATTATTCGTGTACACGAGCTCACCCTTGTCATCTTTCGAGACTTGTCCTAACCCCGCCGCGTCGTTCGTTGAGTTGCGGTCAGTCAGGTTAAACGCGAGATCTTTGTGAATGAGGTAAAGTGATTGTAGCGTGTCGAATGTTATAACATCCTGTAACCAGTACGCTTGCGTGGTCGTGGAAGTGTTTACCATTAGCATTACATTTAGCTGAAGACTCGCTTCAAACAGAAAATCCGGTGGCAAAGATGAATTATGCGCCCCTATCGCACTGATTCTTGCTTCCGAGATCACTTGATCGGTTGAAATGATGTACGGTCTTATCGAGCCAGAAGAATTTTCGAGACCAAACGCGCCCATTCCTGTCGGTGCTGACCTCGACTGATTTCTCAGAAAAGTTCTAAGAGTTCCCTGGTCGTAAACTGGATAAGCAGTATACGGGTTTGAAGAAATCGGCGTGATTACTTCTATTGCAAGCGGCCCGATCAGAATTGCCATTACCAGAATCGCTGCGTTGCGTTTGAAGTGTGACCTTTTGACTCTGGGGCGCTCGGGGGCTATAGTAGTTCTAGAGCGTCCGCAATTCGGACAGAATAGAGCGTCTGAGGGAAGCCTGGTTCCGCAATTTGTACAAAAAGGCAAGGTAATCCTCCAACTTAGTGTATTGAGTGCTCTACTGAAAATACTCAGTAGTATAGAAAATTATTATTCTGAATGAACAAATCTGGATTCGCGAATTTGAAGAATATTGATTTCCGCAAATCATCATTAAGAATCTTCGACAAGTACTCAAGTGGATGGAGCAGTGCAATAATGGTCAAATTTACGCCCGGTAATCTTCAATCGTCTATAGGCTTTTTTTCTAGCCAGAGGGGGTTGCGTTTTCTAACGCCGCCACGATCAAAGTTGATCTCTCCGAGTCCGACCGAACGTAGCGAACAAATTCCTCGATTTCGGACAGACCATAGTTGAAGCTGACGCCATAAGATTTGTTGCCGAAGGCCCTTATCTTCACGTTGATCAATCCCTTAGGCGTGAGCGTTTTCGAGATTTCTCCAGAGAGAATTGATATGACGGGGTGGAGGACTATTTCCCCGTCGAACCCTCTGCTCCCACGCAAGTGATCGAGGTCAGGAGATCCAGCCAAGGGAAAACTTTCAGCGTTCTCGAGAACGAATTTGGAGTCTTTCTTGCCCGGCACCTTGTACATCGTATCGAAGCGGATCTGCTTAACGTCAGTCTTCAAGTTCAATCCGAGGTCTTGAACAAGCGCCTGACTTATCAGGGGTATATCTTCCTCCATGTCTTTGAGAAGTTCTTCTGAATTCTCGAAGGGACTATCGTCGTAGCCGTGTCCGATGTGCAGGGTTCTGCCATAATCCTCCTCGTAAGCTAGAATCTGAATCCGCCCCTTCCGTATGTTGGGAAGGTGACGACGAGACTGAGATAGTGATGCGCTCTCTATAGCAGCTGCCTCCACCTCGCTCGGCGGAATGAGATCTGGACTAACCGCTGAGTTAAAAGCAAACCTCCACTGTTTTTCGGAGAATCCCCTTTTTTCAAGTGCCCTCCAAAGATTGTCATAATCGTACACCTTTCTATTGAATTCGACTACCAGGTTGAAAGCGAAAAGCTGTCCAGATTTTCCCGCCATCTCATCCATGGAGGGCAGAACTATCTTTGTTCGAGGAGTCCCCATACAGACCTCAGCGGACTCCGGCGTCACGGACGTAACTTGGAACCTATGAGGCTTGTCCTGTAGCATCAGTAAGATTACAGAGCCCTTCCAGAGCGGCTTGTCTTCTATCCACGAAAGAAGCCAATCACTATCAAACTCTAAGTTTTCAGGCATTCCATCCAGTGGTTGCAATTCTATGGCAGTCGCAAACGGTGGATGCTCCTCGACTTTAGAGATGAAAATAGTATCTGAAATTTGAACCCGCAATAGGTCCCGTGCTATGCCGTCGATTTGTACCTTTACTGGATCCATACTCTCGTCTCTTTGATGCAACAACGAAAACTTGGCGTAGCTCACCTCGCCGGTCGGACTCTCCATCCGCAGCAAGTCCCCGGGTTGGAGATTCAGAATCTTAGAGTCCTCTTCGCAGATTCTGGCGACACCGCGAAAAACGTCTATCGGTCTTGCTTCCGCAACAAATCTAGCTAACGAATTTACAGGTGGCAAGCGAACGTACTCTTCCTCACAGCGGGTTTCTTGTCTTAATACTTATCACGGATTGTAAAGTGTTTCAGAAACCTACGGTCACGACGTAAGGCAGTATCGGATATGATCGCATTGGCTGTCATTTAGCCAACGGAATCAACATTCAAAAAAGATATTTTCCTGACGGTTGTTTCGTGCTGGGTGATGACCGTTCTCCCGTGTTTCAGATACGTCGAGATTAGGATCAAAAGACCGGAAATCACAACTATCAAAAGAACGAAACCAAAGATGTTATCGCAACTATTGGTGTAATTTGACTCAACGCAATAGGACGGGTAAATGTCAGTAGCCCAAAAAAAGTCTCCGAAGCCAACCAAGATTGTGATGGCTGAGAAAAATGCGATAGCTAGTTTCAACAAGACCTACGCTTGACAGTTCAAGATTGTCGGCGCAAAAAATTCAGGGTGAGTTTCTATTAATCGTTACTGAAATAAGCTAGAAAAAGAGACGACAAGTTTGCAGTGGTTGACTCGAGCAAAATGGCAATTCCACTATACCAGAAACTCGGCTTCAGAGAATACTGTAAGATTGGAAATTACTCAGGAAGATTCAAATGAGAATGCGGATTCTATCCGAATAACCCTTTGAAAGACTCGGGTTCGATTCCTTAATTCGATGGTGTGCTAATAGATGCGCCTGGCCTCTCAAGGAAAAGATCGATTCGTTCAAATCGGAGATGTCTCAAAATAAGGCGTAAGAAATGATTGTATCTTTCGTATGCAATATTTGCGTGTACGAAACGAAGTACAGTCTCTCTTTCAGAGGGACGGAACGATCATGGCAAGACCTTCAAGCTCATATGAAATCTGTGCATAACATTTCTGATCCTAAGCATTACAATTTCCACAAACGAGATCAATTCGCGAGGATTTCCAGAACCAAAAGCTCGAGTGGTGGTATCGGTAGCGGAGACAGCAAATCCAACCACTCAAAATGAGAGGTGCGCTCTAATGAACCGTATAGAATCCATGACTCGCTTGACGAAACAGAACCCTTCGAAGGCTTACTTCGACCAGAACGGATCAAAGCGTTGAGGTCAGGAATTAAACACGATAAAGTCCGGTCAGAAATTAATCATAGAACCTCAGAAATCCTAGTGATTTGACCATTAAGTACAGTTCATGTCCTGAGATGTAAAAAGAACCTGATAATTCAACAAATAATAGCGATTGCAGTTCTCGCGATAGTGTTTGTTATAGCTGGTGCCTTCATCTGGACGGCGCCAAATTCTAAACAAAACTCTGTTCTTTTGCCGGTGAAGAAATCTCGATCCGAGATTTACAAAATACTGTATTTGTTTGCGATTATGATTATCATAACAACAGTTGCTTTCGCTCACATTCAAGCGTACTCTCCAAATGCGCAATTATCAAGCGAAGAAGTCTTCCTTACGCTTTCCTCTCTTTTCTTGTTATATTCTCTTGTGCCTTGGGGCATGTTCCCTTTACCGTCGCTCTTCTACGTTGGATTAATTTACACGCTCGTGTATTGGAGTTTTGATCTATACTTTCTTGGTTATACATTCAAGTTGCTAATTCGCAATGTTCCGGGACGGAGTCAACTGACGAATTTGACGACTCTTTAGGTTAGCGAACCATCGATTTGTTACAAGAAGATTTTTTACCGGATGCCATCTAAGACGTTACAGAACCCTTACTTTTGTTCTGGTAACAAATTGGGACATGGAAAAAGGTGTTAACTAGTGGGACATGAGATCCGGGTCAAGTTTTACTTAATTTCGGCTGAAATCCGATGCTCGTTTTCCTTTGATTCCTTATGCTTTTGAGAGGCAAAATAGAGGAAAATTTCCGAAACAACAAATCCCAAAACAATTAACCAGGCGTTCTGATTCGTATATGATAGATATTGAAAGAGAGCCGTATCAACTGAACCCACAATTAGCGCCATTATTCCCCAGCGCGTGTACAAGTACCCTCTTTCGGAAGATGGCTCTGAGGCTTTCAGTCCAGTTCCCTTTCCACAGTTGTTACAGTAGATCGTGTTTTCGTCAAGCAATAGTTGTCCGCAGTGAGGACAGTTCAAGTCGAAATAATGGAAAATGAGAGAGATTGTCTAATAGACTTTCTTTCCAAAAAAGGAGAAATTTAGGTTATGTTAGTTTAGGTACTTTCAAGTCTTCGTAAGCCGATCAATTTTCTGCCGAAGTCCGCGAATTTTTTCGCGTCAAAATTCGTCAGCTAGTTTTGCGATGCTAATTTCTTCGGTAGTATTGACGTTCAGCAGAAAGTATCTCTGCTTTTGTCTTCAAGACACAACACGATATTTTCGACACAAAGGCTTCCAAGAATAGTATCTAGGTATTTAGCGAATAGAAGACTACCTGTCCTCATATTTCCATGCTCGAAAGTAGAGAGACCTGATTTTCTTTTCCAACTTTAAGATATTTCTCGCTCCTTTTCTCGTCATTGCGTATACCGCTTTTAGGTCCTCGTCTGCAAGTGGAAGTTCCAGAAACTCAGCAGTCAAATAATCAGCCAAGACATTGGTATCTGAGTGAGAGAGCCAAGGTTTGGTCACGTGGGTCAATCCATCAAAAATAGCGAGGGTTGCATTTACAAGAAAGTTATGGATCCCCACATTTTGAACAAGTCCAAAAATTCTTTCAAGGTCAATTGCAACCCCGCGATAAGCGGCGGTGAAATAAGAGGCTGAATAGTCCTCCATGAAAAGTATGTCGCGCTTTCCTTCTTTTGCAATCTCCCAACTCTTTATGATACTTTGATACTCTTCCGCGTTACAAATTAGTAACTCAAATTGTGGCACGACTTCTTTCAGCGTATTCTGAGCAAAGGACTTGCATTGTGTACCCAGGTCTAAGACAAAAGCAAACGAACTGGAATCTTTCTCGCCTCTGAGCACCTCCTCAAACCGAATAGCGAGTTCATCCCACCTGGAAATTTCCGAAGTTCCCGGCATTTTCGTAAGAGTGAAATCTGGTAATTGCCACTATTATTGCATAACGCTTTGTTGAACAATAAAGCAAGTGAAATTGTCGCCCCTATCGTTATTGCTGCGTCATTGCTAGCTCCATAAGGACAGCTGCCAAGCCTGACCTTTCAGAGCACAAATGGTATCCAAAAATAAGCTCTAATGGAGAGAGCGGGAAGTTCCTGTAGTTTCTTAAAAAAAGTTAGTGAGGTTGGGCTGACTCTCTGCCGAGGAGACCATCAACCTAACAATGGTATTATAGGATTACCTATACTAAATCGATTTCTTCTAAAAAGTTCACATGTTTGCGCGATTGCCGCCGAAGGGGTCGTCGATTACAAAGCGCCAGGCTCCGTCCGGCTGTTTTCTAACTACTTCCAGCGTATTGATTAGATTACGCACTTCTTTCCCACTTTTCGGATCCACATCAACGGATGTAATTTTCATCCGAGTTGTGGCTATCGTGCCATCCCCGCTAGTCACGGTTTTGATCTCGTGAATGATGAATTTTGATTTCATGGCGATGCCCTTCTCATTTTGTTTGCGAATTGCATCCAGCCCTTTTATGAGCTGGTCTGGTTCCGTGAAAAGCACGGCGTCGGGCTCATAAAGTGCTACTGACGTTTCAATATCTCCTTTCTCGATCGCTTCAACTATGAAACGGTCGCAGTCCTCAGGTTTGTAGGCTTGGATAGATTTCATCTTCATCTTGCATAGCTCAGGCATTTCTAAAAAAATGTTGTGCCGGTGTTCCCAGACACTTCAATCGCTTGTATTTTGGGATTCTTGGATGCTAAAGGAATTCTACTGACAACGAAATCAGGACCTGTCTGCGGTAAATTCTTTTCTCCGGTCTTCAAAGTAGGCTTGCGCCAACAAGGACAGATTATCAAGAGACTTTAGCAGAGAGTCAATAGATTTCTTCAATTCATTGCTCGTTTCAGCAGACTGCTGTACTACCATAGCCAACGTATTCGAAATGCTATCGTACTTTGTATTAAGAGTACGAAAATCTTGTGAAGTGTCAGTTCGGAATTGTGACATCTCACTTGTCAGTACCTTCAATTGACCCAACCCCGCGGACATACTTTCTTCGAGCTCCGATCCCATTTCTCCATATCTTATTTCAAATATTTTGAGACCGACGTCTAGAGGAATACTTGATTTTTGCAAGTCTGCAACTTTGATGGGATCCGGTAACATTCTTAGGTTTCCGAGAAAAGTGTCAATTTTCGAATCATCGCCTTGGACTATAATTCTAACATTTCCGTCAGCCAGATTTTCGACTTTGCCAACTAATCCAGACTCCCGAGCCAAGTCCCTGACAGTTTTTCTGAATTGTACACCTTGAACCCTGCCGATGGCAAGAACAGCGTAAGCCTGCAACACGTCAAATTTCCCCTGAAAAAATGCGAATATTTAAACAAAAACTGGGCTTCTCACATAAGTTTAGTGGGATTAGGATTCAGTTTTGAGCTCGGTTTCCCATCAAAATTGCAAATATTTGCCTCTCGGTTGAGTGCCTTATGTTTGCGTATTAGTTCATTCCTCGAAGCAAAGTCATCTAATGATCGAAAACGGCAAAAATCAACTAGTCTAAGAAGAAAATGGAAAACAAGGCGAATTTGCAAGATTTTGTCTAAAGGTCAAATCCGAAGAAACTGTCAGCATTGCAGTCATACGATTCTAGAACCCATAGTCAGCGACTATTGTACCAACTGTGGCAGAGCATAATACATACAACCGAATCTGAGGATCCGCGTGGTTTCTCTCCCGGCGTAAATGTGATTGTGGTAGATTTGCTCCAGTTACTAAATTCCTGATTTCTTGCTTCTCGGCTTCCGTCTGCCGACTTCTTACACAGAGAAGAAATTCCTTGGAGGCCATAGATGTTACAGTAGCGATCTATCCCCTGTCTTTGGCAAGTCCATAGTTCAGAATCAAACGGAGGCCTCTGAAATCCGACAAGGCTTATTATGAGTCTAGATTTTACTCGCATTCGTTTTTGTCATTCAATGAGGACGACATACGGAAATACGTAGACTCTGTCGAGGATTTCGCAAGTTACGCGGCGATGAGTGGCCTCTTGACGGCTGCTGAGGCAAATTCTATTCAGGCAACGCTTCAGCAGGCTCTAAACATTCTGGAAACTCCTCCAGCGAAAACTAACCAGGAAGATCTCAAGTCGAACCCATCTATCACACAGAAGCAACTCGACGATGCGCATGCATTAACAACAATGGCATGGTATAGCTTTATGGGGTATGTGAACAGTGAGCCTCTTACAAAGCGGCTTCTTTACGAGTATGGTATCCAAATTTGGGTGCCATTGATAATTTTCTCAGTCTCTTTACTGTTTATCATCCTGAAAGGATACGTGAGTATTCAATTCGATGGGATTTCTGGAGACGTAATTCTTTGGGGTGGTCTTGGAGGTTGCGTTTACTCGCTGTACAACTTGAGGGACGAATTGTACGGTCGTCACCTCACCAAAGAACGCACTGCCTATTGGCTCATTTATCCCTTTGCTGGAATGATATTTGGAGCGGCAATAGCCTTCATAGTCGCATCAGGACTTTTATCTGTGCAGGCAAAGCCATCGTATGCAGTTTATGCCAGTATAGCTTTTCTCGCGGGCTTGTTTCAGAAGTGGGTTTTTTCAACTCTACAGGATGTCGCAGAAGCTATTCACAAAACTTCCGAAACATCTCAATAAAAATCAGTGTCAATAGACTCAAGATGGGGATTGGAAAATGTCTTTCTTAATTGTCGCTCGTGTCGGGTAGCTTAAAACGGAATTTCTCCCGCCTGTGTTCTTAGGTCTCCATTTGTTTTCATCTTCGATCTCTCATACTTCACGAAAGAGTCAGTAGACGATCTGTTTTGGCTGCCATGATGAAATCGTTGCGATGCAATCCCTTGATCTTGTGAGTCCACCAAGTAACTGTAACTCTTCCCCATTCTGTAAGTATCTGAGGATGATGTCCTTCCTCTTCTGCAATCCGACCTACTTTGTTAGTGAATGCAAGAGCCTCTGCGAAGTTTTTGAATTTGAAAACGCGCTCGAGTCGTTTGATGCCATCCCTTTCAACTATTGACCAACCCGCTAGCTGGGGTTGGAGCCGAGCGATTTCTTCGGGGGCGACGGTCGGTTCGCCAGCATGACACGCTGTGCACTTTGTCTGGGAAAGTTCTTGTTCCAATGAGGAATGACCCTAAGTAATACTCGCTGGCAATTATTACTTATCCTTAGAAGGAAGATAATTGTGTATTGTTCAGGATGGGCATAAGCTGCGCTTAGTGAAAACCTACGTGAACGCTCGGCAGAAAAATTTCTAGGGGAAACGCCACCCGCAATAATACGTTGAGTCTTGAAGAAGAAAAGTATTATTTGGCCCCGTCATTGGCGCTTGTATTCTAAGGCATTTGAGTTACTTGCTTGTCGCAAAGGAAACGCTTGGTTTGTAAACCCTCTAATATTTAGATCATTTTCACAAGAGTGTTATCGTAAATTTGGTGTCGCCGGGATTCGACGAAAATTTCTACAAGGAGCTGTTAGCAAAAAGATCGCATTTCGACTTGAAAGAAAGATTTGTACTTCAGCCAGAGAATGGGAAGGGTTTTGTCGTTAAGAGGGGTCAAGCGTTCAGAATTGTCGAAGCTGAAGGTCCCCAGATTGGCGATGTCTGGTTCTATAACCTGAGCAATCCAAAAGAGCATTTTTGGTCAAACTACACGATGGTCTTGGAGGGTGTTCACATGAAACGATTTAGTCGACTTTGGTCGGAGATGCCCGAATTTCGACCAATGGCGACAGTCCTTGAGGAGACTGTTTCGACGAGGGGAGCTCATCCTCACAACATAGCTCTTGGGTCGCATTGCACAACCGAGAGTTGGGAGCTGCTTTCGGGAATGAAAGAACACAACAGCTGTTACATGAATGGGCTCCAAGCCGTCACGCCATTTGGGTTGGGAGAAAGAGACCTTCACGACAACCTGAATGTTCACATGAACGTCATGATCGACGGAAAAACTGGCAATGTCACAGTAGACAAAACAGAATGCGAGAAGGGCGATTACATCGAGTTTTATGCAGAGCTCGACCTGCTAGTCGCTCTCTCCGTCTGCCCGCTCGGAGATGGAAGTTTTCTAAAGTCTGTACCAGGCAAGATAATTGTTCGTCCGCTGGGCGTTGAGATCTATGACACTTACGTAGAGCCCAAACCTTTTCCGAAATGGTCCGACTGGAGACCGTCATTTCAAAACAAAATCAGCGGACTTGCTCGCGACAAAGATGTCTGAAATGCTTCGCGGGTTTCAGAACATTAGATCAAATGATCGGTCTCGTTTATCGAAGATTCTACGAATGAGTTCTCGAAGAACCCACTCTTTACAAAAGTAGTTCGGCATGAAATCGAATAGTCAAAGTCATCAATACGGGCGATCAATTTTCTATATGAACGCCTCTCATTCTCGGGTAGATCAAGTAGAGGACGAACTCGTATACGAAGAAAATCCATAACTCGAAACCGTGAAATGCACTAGAGCGACTTTGCCCCATTCGTCTGCTGCGAGCGCTGTATAGTTGCCCTGGGGAAAGTTTTTGAAAGTTGGATTATTTGAAGAGCTGCTCCAATATCCCTTCGTTTCATATTGAAAAGTTGTAAGACTTGGATTGATGACATAGCTGTGCGAGACGACTATGACCGCGTCTGAGCTCTGTGGATTGAACATATAGTAACCATTGGGGGCAGAAACTGTGCAGGAGAATCCTTGGGTCGTGTTATACAGAGGTAGTGCCTTTGCGCTCGTGAAATTTGAGAGAGTGTAGTAGCCTGAAAAAATGGCAACCCCCACCGCTCCCGTAGCTCCACACGGGTTATGTGTCAAAGAAGTGGGGGAATACTGCCAATCATTTGCCGTACTAATGTTATTCACGAGGTTTAGAGTGTTGTATTCATCAGCATTAATCACCAAGAGTCCCGCCGTGCTAATACAGGGTGCAATGAAAAGATCCAATCGGAACCCGGATGAAGCGAGGCTGTTAGAGAAAACCTGAGTCGTGCCCTTGCATGAGGTGGTAGACGTGCTTACACTGGTTGAAGAACTAGGAGTGACATAGTAAATCCCAAATCCTAGAGACAAGGCGACTATGATGGCGACTACCGAACCAAGGATAAGATTCCTGCGAAACTCCCACATGATAGCGTAGAACAAAGTTGAATTGTATTTAGTCCTACGTACATCACAGAGCCATACTACTTCTAGTATGGCGATCAGGTTTTAGAATAGAATCCCGGGCATTAGAATAAAATGCCGGGCGAGAACGAAAACCGTAGAAAGAAGGATCGTGATTCGCCCGTCCTCGGCGGCACTACGTTGAGAGTGTATCGCTACCTTTACAGGCAGGGTGGAAGCCCTGCCGGCTTTCATGAAATACAGCGGGATGCGGCTTGAGCAGCCCCTCTGTTGCTCAATACCATATCAAGAAACTGCTCGATGCTGGGTTGATCAATGAACAGGATTCAGGCTACGTTGTCGACAGAGTCCTCTTCGAGAATATGATACGAATCCGCAAGTCCATAGTTCCGATGCAGCTTACATTCATGGTTTTCTTCATTTCCACCCTGATTCTTTTGCTGACGCTTCTCAGGCCAAGTTCGCTGACCGCAACCTACTTCTTTTCAGTTTCAATTAACATCGCTGCGATCGTCCTTTTCGCATACGAAGCGAATAGTGCGTGGCGACGCAATACCATTTGATCCAAAACGATACAATTAAGTCCAAGTTAATTTTGTAATTCTTGTATGTCTAGGTCGAAGGATTCGTAAATGGGATTCTGTTCGCTGAAGTTGTGGGTATCACAAATTCGAGTGCTTAAATTTGAAAGCAAGTCGCGCAGGGATAACCAAGATCGCCTGGAATAATTATGATTATTCTTGTAATCGTAGCTGCATTCTCAGGATATTTCCTTGCTTCAGCAGTTTCAACGTCCCAAACGCGCACCACGACGGAAATCTTATCTGAAACGACCACCCGAACAAGTTTCGTCGTTCAAAATGGCCCGACCGTCACCCTTTCAGCTCAGAAAAACTTCAACCAGGAGACTATAACAAAACTCGTGATCGTGGGAAGTGAAACTATCGGCGGGGGAGGTTTCTGCGAAGGAAATCTTTCAGTAGTAAATGGCTGCCAGGGGTCTGCAGTAGTCCAAGTGACATCCATCAATAGTACAAGCTACATATTTCCGACTAACTCTTTGAGTATTTTTCTCAATGTTACGATCACAACTGTTACCGACACTGGAATACCAGAGTGCCAGGGTGCATCGACCAGTACGACGACTTTAAGCTACAACTCCACAAGCGATTACGGAGTAATAGACTATTCATGGTCACAAAGTTGTTCGCTGGGATCGATTACCTCAACACAAAACAATACTTGATTTCTGAAAGTTTGGCACATAACAGAATAATTAATTGAACGCGTTTCTAGCCGACATTTATAGATTCAACGCACAAGTATCAACGATAATTCCAAAAAGGAACAACCATAAGTTCCGAGGTAAGAAAAACGAGAGATCAAAATGCCAATCGATCTAGGTTTGCTTGCAACTATTGTACAGACAATCGTTATCACTCTCACGCTACTCGTTTTCATCTTTCAATTCCGCAGTCAAGAAAAAGCGATCAGGGAATCGTCATACCAGAATGTCCTCGGGAGATACAACGATTACGTCATGTCAGGGACGGGAACGGACGACCTTATCATGGCGCGGCTATTTTCACCCACTAAGGTACTTTCGAAGGAGGAGATAGCAGGGATCCGTCGCTTGATGATAGCATACGGGATCATAGAAGAGACCTACGAGCTTTACAAGAAGAAATGGATTGACGAAGAAACCTGGGATCAGTGGGATGCCTGGCTGATGGCGATCTGCAAGCACCCGCTATTTGCCATGCTCCATAAGGCAACTTCAGGGATGTACGACAGCGATTTCCAAAAACATGTATCGCAGGTAATCGAATCGAATTCATCCGAGATGAAAAATACTATTTCTGAATGAAAACTGTACTTCTTCCACGCAGAACGTGACACCGAGGCCATCAGGTTTGCAGCAAACCGGTTGCTAGCCCTTCATTTCTTAGTCATACGAACTGCATTCTTACGCGCGATTTTCTCGAGTTCATCATCGAAACTGAACAAGGGTTGCTCGAGCCTCTTTGCAGCTGACAGGATTAGATAGTCGTTGTAATTCTTATAATTCTTCACGTTTGTTGCAAAGCGAACATCATCGGCAGTGCAGCCAGAAAAAAGACTCTTTTCGTTGGTCAGATACTCTTCAATCTTGATTTTTGCTCTTGAAAGTTCTATTGATCTTGACTTGAAGAACCACATGAGTTCATGAAATACAATGTTGGGCAAGTATCATTTCTCAAGCGAATCCAAGCCCTCGGATGCTTGTCGATGATACTCACTGTCTTCAATAGCGTCAAAAATGAGCACATTTGTGTCTATTACAGCACTCAACTTTCGGATTGCCCACTTTCGATGTCAGCTTCAATTCTTTTGATAGTCAGCTTCTCGCCTAATTTCCAGGTCTTTCTCTTGCCTCTCTTTGGCGGCTTTAGTCTCACGACAGCTTCCTTTTCATCGTATTCAACTAGAACCAAGTCTCCTTTTCCTATCTTGGCTCTTTGCCTAACAGCCTTAGGAATCGTAACCTGATAGTTTCTATTTACTTTGCTAATAGGCATATTAGCCCTATTAGACTAAGCGAGATTTTTTAAATCTATAAGATGTCATCATACTGGGTTCCATCGACGACACGATATATCTAGAATGTCAGAACTTTGGCGAGAAGGGAAATACCGGATGAATCGTGGATGAACTCCGGCAGCTATTGATAATCAAACTTATAGCTCTGGATCTACATTTAGCGAGGACATGAAGTCTAAATTGCTAAAGGGAAAAAAGTCATAGTTATTGCAGATCCACCTTGGATGGAGAATCTCAAGAAAAAGCCTAGTGCTCATTGTTAGAATGATCCCCCGCTTTTTTCTAATCACTCTCAGTCAGGGGGTTATTCAAAAGAAAAATCAAACTCTCAATTGAAAATAACTAAAATATTTAGGCACTTTAGGCAATTTTTCATCTCATTAGACAACGAGGATACCGATGATAGACCGGAATCAGAGTAATAGAACATTGGGACATTGTTCTTTTAAGAATCTGAAATCTGCCCAGAAACTCAGTGTGAATAATCGTGACAGTAGATACGAAAGAAAACGCTGAAAGTATATCCAACTCCTCCCGTAGAAAATTCCTAGAATACGCCGCGCTGGGAGCTGCCGGTGTTGCTGTTGTAGCTAGCGGCGCTAACATACTCTCTCCTACATCAGGCGCGAAGGCATCGCAAAATACCAGTCCGATAACGTTGGATAGTTCGGCGCCTGCGTTTGTAATCACCGCCCCTCCATAAGAGTGTCCTACAAGCACGGTCGGTCCAACGGCTTGCTGTATCAC
>JABDCJ010000057.1:0-14473 GCA_013288145.1 Nitrososphaerota archaeon
CAAACACAGTTAGAATCGAAGTAAAATTCGAATACTATGCGTCAGCTGCAAGATTCTCGAGAGAAGCTACCGAGGGTGCAAAGATCATAACCATCGCGGGCATTCGGGAGTTTTTCAAGACAGCAAAGACGGCATCGATTCCAGGGTATAGAGACTCCAAGGATCAGCAAGGATCACTAATGCACTTCGGCTAGAAAAGTCTCCGTCAGAGGAAACTTCGATCCAGATTTATTTCGGATCCGTACGCGAATAGAGTAGATGCGGTCTACAAGGCTTATAGTGAATAAACGCTTGCTCTAAACCAGACTGGGACTTTGGATTCCCGGACGTGGCGTGCGTGTTATCTAATTCGAAAAGAGAATCTCATTCGTTTAAGTATCTCAAGCTGGCTTTGCTTGTTCCTGTCGTTCTTTCCGTAATATTACTCGCATTTTCTGGAGCCATTCCTCTTTCCTCCGGACAAAATCCGACAACAATCAATGTGGGCTTGTCACCATACGGAGTTGAGTTCGATCCACTTAATGGATACATCTACGTCGCAAACTGGGGATCCAACACTGTTTCTGTAATCAATGGCACGACTGATACGATTGCCAAGACAATAAACGTGAAAACCGGGCCAAGCTGGGTCACGGTTGATACTTTAAATGGAAACCTCTACGTCGCAGACAGCGAGAGCCAACAGGTTTCTGTGATAAACGGGACGACAAATTCAGTCATTGCAACTATAGGCGTAGGTGTTATCCCAAGCGAGCTAGCCTACGATTCTTCAAATGGTTATGTTTACGTGACCAACTACGGATCCTCAACTGTCTCCGAAATTGACCCAACGACGAATACCTTAGTTACCAACATAAATGCCGGGAACAATCCCTGGGGAATCGCTTTCAATCCCTCGAATAACGGTGTATACGTATCAAACCTGCAATCTTCAGGAACTGTGACAGTTTTCAACGGAAACAATCCGGGAGTGATCTCGGTTCAACAATTCCCCACCGGAATGGCGTTCGATTCGCTCAACAATTACATGTACGTGGCTGATTATGGATCAAACCGGGTGACGATCATTAGCGGCAGTCAGGTGCAGGGAACAATTGGGGTCGGTAGCGAACCTGAAGGGCTTGCATTCTGCCCTGAAAACGGCTACATCTACGTCACAAACTACAATTCTAACACTGTTTCTGTTATTGATGGTAGCACAAATCTTCTAGTTACCAGTTTCAATGTCGGAAGCCATCCCTATGGTATAACTTATGATCCTTTGAATGCCAACCTGTACGTCGCAAATTATGCATCAGGCACGGTCTCTGTAATTGCAACGGGCAATCTTCCAACCACAGTTTCGTCGACATCGACAACCTCGAGTTCAACTTTAACCACAACCGGACAGACGACCAATACAAGCTCGTCAACACAATCTACATCTACTGCAACGGGTTCTACAACCAGCTCTAGTTCCACACTCTCTTCAACTCAAAGTTCCTCAACGAGTACGACAACAACAACCATAACTTCGGCCCAGTCAAGCAATTCAACAAATTCTAGCTCTATTACCACGACTACGTCAACCACTAATCAAACCAGTTCTAACAGCACCTCTACATCGACGACTAGGATTACTACTAATAGTACGAGCTACACTACCTTCAGCAACCACACTTCAACAACAACGCTACTTACCACGACAACAGAAACATCGTCGTTCCCTACAACTATTTCTTCATCTAGCTCCGGTGTCAACTCAGGAACTTCTACATCCTCCACAGGTACTGAAATTTCGAGCAATACTTCGATTACATCTTCATCATCTACTCACTCGGGACCATCTTCGTTTACAAGCTCAAGTAAAAGCACAACTAGATCTACATCAGCTTCTAGCGCCTCAACGACCGGAGTCGTAACAAGTAGTGCTCCTGGTTCCTCCGGCTCACCATCCAACTCGTTCAGCGCCTTGGTTCCATTTGTGATCGTTGAAGTTGCCGTCGCGGCGGGCGGTTCTTTGCTGTTTGTCGCTGCAAGACAACGCGGCGCCAAGACTTAGTTTTCTCGTGTTCACCACGGGCAACCCTCCTCGACGATAACAATTATTTCCAACCCCTAGTGTGCCACAGGTTCTCACCCTGAATGAGGGTAAATGGCAATACACCCCATCGAGGCGAGTGATCAGAACTGAAGACCGGACTAATTTTGCGGAAAAGCAGAGTTGAGTAAGAAACGGGACTAGATTTAGGACAAGAAGAGAATCTCAGAAGGTAAAGAAGTACAAAAAGAAAGAGTATATGCTTGGTTCCGCGAAATATCCAAGCCAGAAGAGTGTGGAGGTCGCGATCCGTGCGGTTCTTGGTGGTCGTCCATAGGATCCGAGTTCGGACGAGTCTGGTACTGAAAGAACACATAGAGAATTTTTTTAAAGAACTTTCGTCGATTGATCCAGGAGCACTCTCCCCGCTCTGTACTGAAAGCGTTTGTTGAAAATCGTCAAACGATCCGGTATTAACTCTCGGAGGTTCTATTGGTAAATTCTTTCTTTAGCGAATTTGGAACAGATGAAATAGATTGGGGAACGGAGTCAAGCAAAAAATGCTAAACTCCGAGTTTGATCGAAGGGGAAGCCTGTCTTCAGACACCCTCTCCGGTTGATGTTGTGCTGGTCGAAGTACTTGAAGTTGACGAGCTCGCGGTAGTTGTCGATGCTGAAGTTGTCGTTGTTTCCGATCCACCTGCGATTACAGCTGTCTGGGCATGCTCTCCGCTCCCGAGAACAGTAACGATGTACTTTTGGCCTGTAGTGACCGGGTGTGTTGGAAATTGACCCTGCAAGAGAGCAAAGGCTCCGAAAGTGAGCTGTCCGTTATAGGAAAATGTTTCATTTGCGCCAGGAGCTAAGGTGAATCCAGCGATTTCGAGAGTTTGTTCAGCTCCATCCTTTGTCGATGCGGTCATTGGAACGAGGCTTCCATTTGGAGCTACAACGAAGAACTCTGAAGTCTTCGAAACTGCGCCGATTGCATCGCTTGGAACCCAGCCACCGCTGAGTGTAGAGGTTGCAGTGAGAGATACCATTCTGAAGACAATTGTCGAGTTTCCATTGTTGTGTACGGTTACTTTCAGCAAGTCCGAACTTAAGCTGGCGGAAGTGTTTTCAAAGCTAGTCATGTCCCGAGTCGCATCCTTGGCACCATGGTAATCGTCTCTATCTCCGACATGTGGATGGTTTGTCACTGACTGAGCCGAGAGAGTATATCCGATTGCCGATGGAATGAAGGCGAATGTTGGGCTGCTTGGAGTTCCAAGTAGCAAAACTGTTGGGGTCATATCGATCATCGCCCCTGCAGTCTGTCCATCTTCAACCGAAATTCCACCAGGTATCCAGACGTATAACGTGTGCTGCTGATAGACAAGATCAGCCGTATAGTTGGTTCCTTGGAACGTTACTACAGCAGATGTAACGTTGAATCTCAATCCATTGAACTTTCCTGACGAGATATTCGCCGAAGCGATTGTCTGGCTGCTGTTAATGACGCTCATAAGGTTAATTTCGCCGGATGAATGCATGTCATTCCACCCTGATTGGTTGCCATCATCAGCAACGTGTACTTGGACATCGCTGTATGTGATGTAGACTGCTGTCACGCCGTCTGGAACTGTTGGAGGATCCGTCATCAGAACAGCTAAAGTCCCCGAGCCACTGCTGGGACCGCTGGTACTGATCGATGATGTCGAGCTGCTGTTATTGGTCAACAATTCTGGCGAGACCAGGACAACTGCTCCTACCAGAGCGATCGCGATTACAGCTGCGACGACGCCTGATAGTACTACTTTGTTTTTGCTGCTCATTGTATTTCGTTCACTTATGGAGACATAAATGAGGCGATTGTATTAGAAGCAACGTTCTTGAACAACACATTCCTCATACGTTCAACTAATAGAACGCCTGATATCTAAACAGGCACGGAAACCTATGCGAAATTCGATTTATCTCTTCTTCCGATATCGGTTCCGAAATTCGTACGGTAGCTACCTAACTAGAAACGCGAGTAACCATTAGGGCAACATTAGTGGTATTGCATTGTGAAGCTCGTTCCACCCGAGCTCAGCGACGACGGCAAGGCGAGTGTAGAACCAGTTGAAGAGACCATCGTGATCGCGACGTTCGTGAAACTGGATATCGGCCCAGTGATGCCATTAACTGTCGCATAATTTGTATTTGGTACGCTAGTGTAGCCGGTGCCAAAGTCAGCGATGCCAAAATTCGAAAGAGTGGTGAGCTTGCAGCTAAGTATAGTACACACTTCAGGCCTTTCAGTGATCCACTCGCCGGAGCTTTCCTGGGCTCCCCCGACCAAGGATGAAGTAGAGTATGCTTTACCTGTGTTTACGTTTGTAATAGTCGTCGTGAATTCTCCGGTTCCAGAAGAATAGCTGACCTCGGCTGAGATCTTGTTTCTTGGCGCAATTGAAAATCCTGAGATAGTAACGGAGCCAGCTGGATAAAATTCGTACCAGGCAGAATAGCTAGCCCTCCCATTAGCACAATGCATGAGAACACCAGTCTGTTCAACCGTCCCGGATGAGAATCCATCGATTCCCACCCAGAGCGCAGCATAAGTAGATCCTCGTTTTGTGCAGGTCACCGAAGGTACTATCCAAGAACCCTTCACATCAGTTACCGACCCGGAAGATCCAGTGACAGCGTAGCCTCCCCAGTTCGTCGAACAAGCACTCGTGGGGCATAGTTGAATTGAGACAGCCTTGAGTGGATGTGAGACGGCGACCAGTGACGAGTAGGTCGATGTAGCGAATGAGTCTAGAGGACTGGCGAATGAGCTGAATGAAATTAGTAATGCGAAAGTTACGAATAACATGGAGATCTTTCGATAAAATCGACCATTCAAATACGATCGAGGCGTGGGAAGATTTCACCGATAATTTAACGTTTGGCTATTAGAATAAGCAGAAAATTTCTTCCGGTATACAAGAGAAGTCCAGCCGTCCGTTGAGCGAGAATCCTTTCCTTAGATAGACGAAACAAAGACTCTCTACGAAGTCGTCATGCTGACATTAGTTGTCGTAGTAATGACGGTGGTATCATTCTCGGTCGTTATTGTAGTGGATGTCACAGTACAACCAATCGTGGTTATCATTGAGTTTCAGTAGATGTCACGGGAGAAGTGGCATGGACGGGTTGCTCTATTATCGAACCACGATTCTACCGCGCATGAATAATTACAATACTTTGAGAAATGAGGATGAATGAGTCTAGCATCTCATGATCGACCATAGATTACAAAGAAATTTCTCATTTTGAAATGAGGAGATTTACTGAATATCTCCAGATAGATGATCTAATTCCCTTTTTTCACTGGAAACGGTAAATTTCGCTGGCCAAATTCCGTTACTCTTTTTTCTTAGTTCCCTTAAAGAAACTCTGGCGATTTTGATCTCTTTTCGGATGGCGGAATACTGTTAGTGTCATCTAGAAAGAATATTGCACTTGCCCTGACGGTGCTAATCGCTGCTATCATTTCTGCCGCTATCGTGGTAGACTCTTCAGATATTACAACGACTCGGACCAACACATTGACTTCTCACTCAACTTCACTCCCTTTGACTTCGATAGTTCTTCAGACCGTAAATTTGACCCAGAGTCACACTGCAACGATTCCATCAACAATTATTTCGACCGATTACGTTACTTCAACTGTTCTGAACTATTCCAAAGTTATAACCAAACAAAATATCACGATTACCTCGGTAGCAGTTGAGACCACTACCAGCATTGTTTCCTCATCTGTTACAAATACAGTTTACTTCGAATCGACCCAGGTTCAAGTTGTTTATAGTACTGTGACCGAGGCAACCTCGACAGGAACGGTTACCACGACAGAAACCAAATTCACCACGGTTGGTACCACGGACTCAACGATCTCTGGTAATAATACTGTGACTGTTACAATCCCACTATTCACGACAACAGAAATTTCACTCGACACATCACCTGGCGCGACGACCACGACGATAGTGGGGACAACCTTAACGCAGACGATAACTACCACATGCACTGTTCATGGCAACAGCAAAAATTGTTGAACTCTGACCGATTTTCAGAATCTTTGAATATTCGCAATGCTTGTTTTCGCTTTGCTTGTGCAGTAAGTCTCTTACTGCAGGATATTTGACTTAGTCAGAATAATGATGACAAAATCAAATTTCTCTATTATACGCTAATCAATTGAGGACATGGAATTTCTTTTTGTTCGTTGCCCGTGGGGCATATGCCAGACCAAACTCTAGTCTAGCTCGCTTTACATCAGGTTTTACCAGGGTTACTGCTGCCTTTTGTTTTATTCGAATAAATTGTGCCTAGTTTTGAAATCCGCCCGCTTTTTGGATCCTGTTATGCGACCACGTATTTGAAAAACTTGCTGGTGACATCCTTGAATGATGACCCACTCTCCTGAACTTCTTAGTGTTGAACGAGCCATAGTGCATTTTTGCTTCTTTTCTCCGTATCGGGTGAAAATCTGTTCGAATTTTAGAATCTTGTATGTTCGATTCGTGAAACACGTAATTTTTTGAAAATACGAATCTCTTTTTTTCTCCAGACTGGCTAGAATCCATAACTTCGATACTTACTGTCCTTTCTATTCGTAGGTACGTATTCAAAATGAAAACACTATCAACAGCAGTCACACTGCTCGCAACCCTGCTTATCGCTAGCAGTGGTTTACTAGTCACACACGCATCAACAACAAATTCATATCAACAGCAATCGGCAAGCTCAGGTAAGTCGCTCTCACTCGGACTTCAGGGAGTTATCGTAAGCGCTGGAAACCAGAAATGGTCGGTCTCTGGAGGAAATCTAGCAGGCGCACAGCTTGGACAGGAGATAGTCCCACCAGGCGCCAATCTTCAATACTCTCTCAGTGCTTCAGTTCGCGGACTCACCTCAACAGGATCAGTTCAACTTTCATTGAGCGGAACAACAGCTGACGGACAGTCAATCACATTCAATGCAAACGGACAAGTCGTCGGAATGATTCCATCCGTATGTTTTCCAAGCTATTCTTCGCCTGATGCAAATGGCAACTGCCCAACAACTGACACTAGCACTATCCCAGCATTCTTTAAGGCAGTCGTTTCATCAAATGAAACACTTGGGACTGTCACTACCACAAACCAGCTAACGCTTCTCGTCGAATCACCAATAATGAGCCCCTGGGGAGCTCCAATTGCAATCGTCTCAACTGACGGCTCTGTCAACATCGTCACCTCGTACAGCAACGCAATAGCAACTTGGTCACAGGTCAAATTGACAGGAACACTCACTGGAACATACAACGGACAGCAAGCAAGTGGATCATTCACGCAGACATCCAACGCAGTCGAGAACTTAGTAACTGGAACTGAATTTGAATTTGGAAGCGTTGCCTTCCAGAACATGTCCCCAAGTTCTCTCAATGCAAAGGGCTACTACACGGGAAACTCTAGCGTCCCGACCGCAGGCAGCTATGATTGCGCAGCACTCGCAGGTCTACCAGAAGGAACATGCACCGAGACAGGTCTTGCATCTACTGGCTCCTACATGATGATGGGTCAGAGCGGTTCAATAATCTCTGGTTCGTATGTTGTCAACTGGCCAGCTCCATCAGTAACTTTCAGCGGGTCAATGACTGCAACAGTCAAGACTTGGTCCCAGCAGGAAGATTCGTAAAACTAGATTCATAGGGTGCAGGCTAAAGTAGCCTAAACCCCTCACTCCTTTTCTCTTTTTCTATTCCACAATATTCCGAAATCGATACAGTATTTTACCACATTCCAAGCTCTATTCTAAACTATGTGTTGAATCCGGCAAACTCGCTAAAGTAATCTTTTTTCCTATGTGTATTTACAAGAAAAATTCAGGAGCAGGTGAATTAGAATTTGCGATCAGCACACGTAGTAGTCTCGACTTTGACAGTATTGACTCTGCTCTTTATTGCAGGTTCCATAGGCGTCAATTCGGGAACTTACAGCTTCGCCGCGTCAAGCAAGCAGACTCTCAATCTTAACATTCAAAATGGTGGCATACTAAATGCCGGACCCCAGAAATGGACAATGTCGGGAGGAGTTCTCGGAATGGCTTTAGATAGTGCAACTCCTGATCTCGCCGCAGCAACCTGGACTTTTGTTCATTATTCAATGACGGCGAACGTGAATGGATTAACGACGAATGGAAAATTTGGATTACACCTTAATGGCACAACTGCAAGCGGTCAAGCCATTTCGATAAGAGTTCATGCAAACATCACTGATTCAATACCGGCTGTTTGTTTCCCATCTTACACTGTGACTGGTGTTTGCTCCGCAGCTGACACCAGCGAGATACCAGCGTACTTCGTCGCGACCGGTTTTCTGAGGGTTGTAACCGGAGAAGAGGCCTCGCCTAAACAACCGATATCTTTGCTGATTGAGGATGCTGCGTTGAACCCCTTCGGCGCACCGATCGTCATATCTTCTACAGACGGCTCATTCTTGGTCGTGGCAACATATTCGCATGCTAGAACCGTATGGCAATCAGTTCAGACAGCAGGAACTTTGGCAGGCACTCTGGGATCCAAGCCAGTATCGGGTAATTTCGTTCAAAACATTCGCACCATTGAAGACTATGTAGCCGGTACCGCAACTGATTCAGGACAGATATCACTTGTGGGAATGACTCCGTCCTCTCTTAATGCAAATGGAAAATTCCACGGCACATCAATTATTCCGAAAACTGGAACAGTTGACTGCTCACCTCCAGGCTTGGCAGGAACTTGCACCGAAACAGGCTACACTTCAACGGGAACATTCTCGATGGATCCAAATGGAGTAACTCTTTCTGGTAACTACGCAGTCCAGTGGCCGGCTCCATCGATAGTCTTCGACGGAAACATGACTGCCAAAGTTCATTAGGACACCCTGAGAGCTGAATCGAAAACTAAACAGTCGATATCTGCACCGATCTAGGCTTGAAGTATCGAGTGCAGATACGCTTCTTTTATTTCTCGCCTGTCGGGGTTAACAGGATATGCAAACGATTTCTGCTAATTCATGCTCAAGTGTTAAACCAAAAAACGTCAAAAACTTTCTAGATTATGAGATCCTTCTAGCCTCTCACGATTGGAAGCTCGAAAAAGCTGAGGAAAATGGAAGAAACGGAATACTCGTCACAATGAAATGCAAAAAGTGCAACGCTGACAGGGTTTCGGTTTTCTCTCCCAAGGATCCCGGTACTTCATCGTACTAGATATGGCACGTATATATTTCACGAAAGCTTGCCCACTTTGAGATTTGAACTTTGGTCGGCCGACACCCGAAGTTTTCCGGCTATTTCGAATTCTCGAAACTGTCCTCTAAACGAAAGAATCGCCAGCGTAAAGCTATCAGCGAAATTATCGGTTCGCTTCTTATGATCGTTATCGTCGTCGGGCTGTCCGCGATTATCTTTGCTTTCGCGACAAATGGATTCTCCGGGATGGGATCAAATCTCTCCAACTTGTTTGGAAGTTCAGCAAATGCACTTGCAGAACGCGTAGTTGTGGAGCAAGTTACTTTCAATGAAACCGGGGCTAAACTTGGTGTAAATCTTTACATTAGAAACGATGGCTTGAATCCGACGACATTAGAATCCGTATACGTTACAAACATTACAGCAAGCAAACTAGTTCTCGCTTATACTATCTCACCCGCAAAGCAGATCAACTCTGGATCTTTCGCGATAATCGCAGTAACATTTACTCCTGACGTGGGAACAACCTACAGTTTCACGATTGCAACGCAGCTTGGCAACACGGTGATAACAAATGCCAAAGCTTAATGACTATCTGTTCGGTGCGAAAGCTCGAAATCATCGCCTTCGAACACGCAAACGCTCAGTTTCCACAGTTATTGGTTCGCTGGTTTTCGTACTCATTCTATTCGCTGGTCTGACCACAACGTACACTGTGTTCAGCTATTACAATGGTTATAACCAGCAGCTTGTGCAGTACAATCAATCGGCGCTTCAGAGAGACGAAACTTCACTTTCGATCTCTGGGTTGACTTTTGGGGCAACTGTAAATACTATAGGGACGTCCACCAGTGCATCATCTGCTTACATCCAAATCACTGTAACGAACAGCCAAAACTCAGTAACGCCAACAACTTTTCAGCAAAAAATCACCTTCAATCCATCGAGTTATTCCAGTTACGAGTCTGCAACTCTAAGTAACATAAGATTCTGCTTGGATACTTTTTGCAGTAGTCCACTCTACGCCTGGTTGGAATCTTGTACTCCTTCATGCGGTACTTCGGCCACCTCTGCTAGTGCTTGGGTCAAGTTGACCTCTTCAATCGCTGCTAGTGGCGGAACAATGACAGTCTACATGGTGTTTCTGCCTACAGCGATAAATTTTGACAACAAATATTGGGGAGAGGCTCCAGCCATATCGGGCACCTATGGACAATACGACAACGGAGCCAAAGTCTTCACAGTGTATGACGGCTTTGTTGGCGCCGCTTTGAACGCCACTTTGTGGACAAAAGTCACTAGCTCTGCAACTGTTACCGTGAACAATGGTCTAACTGTAACTACCACCGCCGCCGCAGGATACGGGTTCATTACCTCGCCCTTCGAGACTTTTCCCTTGGTAGCAGAGGCCTACGCGACGGGTTCTGGCACCGGAAACACGATCTTGGGAGTAGCCACAACTCACAGCACGAATAGCTTCACCGCTTTGTACAGTGGATATTCGCTCAGCTGGCGCAGCGGCTCAGACAAGATGACATACCAGCCTTCTGGTGCTCAGACAAATCTTCACACCACAGCTCAGGCTTCATTTCCTGCTGGGATTTGGCAGGTCATCTGGTCTGCGACCGCCACTCAATTTTTCATGGATGGAGTAGGAAATAGCTATACTGGCTCCAACAATGGAGTCGCGATTGCAAACTATGCTATTTACCTTGGTGATTCTAACGGTGCAGTCTCCACTAGCACCTTTACTTGGGTCAGGATGAGAGCCTATCCGCCCAGCAATGTAATGCCGACAACCTCATTCGGAGCTCTCGTCGGTCCTGTGGGCACAGCGACATCGAGCAGCGGCCAAGACAAACTTGTTTACTCCCAAGGACTTTGGTGGGCGTTCTATAGCGATGGAATAAACATAGTTTACGAAACGTCTGCTGATGGATCGACCTGGAGTAGCTCGACTATTGTCAGCTCTTCAGTAGATTCGACTAAAGGCTATAATTTTGGAATCTGGACTGTTGGAGGTACAATATACTATGCTCTCTCAGCGTATGGGCAGAGCGCTTCATTCCTCTGGCGTTACGGAACTCTCCAGAGCTCCGGGACGATAAGCTGGTCAATAGCAGAAACGTCCGTGACAACTACGAATACGGTTTACTCGTACGATTCTATCGCCGCTGATTCCACTGGAAATGTCTGGGTTGCCCTAAACACAAATGATGGAACGAACGCTCACATCGAGGTATGGAGGTACGCCTCATCTACCTGGAGCAAGGTGGACGATATCTCTCCTCTATCTTCGGATGAGGTCGCGCAGCTGGTTCCTCTCTCGAGTGGAGTTGCATTGATCTATGGACGTGGCAGTGTTACAGCTCAAGTGAAGATAATCACAAGTGCCACAGGTTCGAGCTGGAGCGCTGCAGTTTCACCTGCTTCTAATTACATGCTATTTTCCTCGTCGGCAACAGCTATCACAAACACGGTATATTTTGCAGGGCTTGCTTCAGGAAGTACTGGAGTCACAACCGGCACGGTGAACTTTTGGTCATTCGCAAGTGGCGCAGGATCGACCTCGTCTGAAACCGTCCTCCAAGCAACGATTTCCGGCTGGATCGTTTCCATAACTGAGATGCCATCCAAGACTCTAGTTCTTTCCTACGGATCGGGGGCAAACGTCTATTCACAAACAAGTCTCAATTACGGCGTTAGCTGGGCATCGGCACAAACGATCAGCTCTTCTGAGACTTCTGTTTCAGGACTGACCATTGCCGACGACGCCAGCGGAATAATGTGGACAAGCGGAAGTTCAAGTCCCTATAACATTAGATTTTCCGCACTCCCGGTCTTAGGGACGATCAGCGGCAGTCCTTTCGCCGTGCACATGATTAGCCTGTACATTCTTGATACGGTTTCAAACACGATGACTCACTTTGACACAAACTCTTCAGCGGCCGGAGTTACTGGAAGTTTCGATTACCAGATCGGTTCCGGCGAGACGATGTCTATCCCAATTTCATCTTTCAGCTGGACTGTGAGTCATAGCTACATTATCACGGTTGCGACTGATCAAGGGACGATCCTCTCATACACTTTGACCTCTCCGAGCTAAACAGATTGTCCGCTAGGTGAAATAATAATGGGAAAAAACCAGTTCCATAACTTCTTCGGAAAAAGAAAACACGCCGCAAGAAAAAAGGCAGGAGTTTCGGAAATCATTGGAAGTTTGATTTTCGTACTGATTTTGATGATCGGTCTTACGACAATTACCACAATCTATGGGTACTACAATAGTTACATCAATCAACTCCTTCAATATGATCGTTCTGCGCAACAAGTTGGGCAGACTTCTCTTTCTATATCTGGGCTGACGTTCGGGGCGAATCCAAACACAATCGGTACGTCTACCGCATCTCAATATTCTGAAGTCCCAATTTTGCTAACGAACAGCCAGACTTCCACCACCCCATCCACATTTCAACAGAAGATAATATTCAATCCCTCCTCATATTCAACCAGCGAGGCATCAAACTTGGGCAATATCCGGTTCTGCCTCGATACCGTCTGCAGCTCTGAATTGTTTGCTTGGCTGGAATCATGTACACCTTCATGTACAACCGCTGCGACAAGTGCTTCAGTTTGGATCAAGCTGACATCTTCAATTGGAGCAAATGGCGGAACTTTGACAATCTACATGGTGTTTCAGGCCACATCGACGAATTTTGACGGAAATTATTGGGGTGAGGCACCTAGTCTCTCACCCAGTTACGGGCAATACGACAATGGCGCAAACGTCTTTACATTTTACGATAATTTTGCCGGTACAACACTCAACGGAGCAAAGTGGACCACCATAAAGAGCGCAACTTCAGTGACCGTAGCCGTTAACAATGGATTAACTATTACAACAACTTCGACGGGTGCATATGCATTTGTTCAATCTCTCACGCAAACTTTTCCCCTAGTAGCCGAAACCTACACATCCAGCGGAGACTCTATTTTAGGCGTATCAACGTCCCAGTCGCTTAACGGATTCATAGCTCCATATTCCGGCTATTCATTGAACTGGTATGCCGGAACGGATTACATGACTTACGAAGCACAATCAAGTTTTCCGACTGTTCACCAGACAACACAGGCTACCTTTCCGATAGGTATTTGGCAGGTCACGTGGTCAGCAACGGCGGTTCAATACTTCGCAGATGGTTTTGGGAACACTTACTCAGGGACAAATAATGGAGCAGCGATCGCTAACTATGGTATCTACATCGGACAATCAAACGGAGTCGTCGCGAGCAGCGTTTTTTCCTGGGCTAGAATGCGGGCCTATCCTCCGAACAATGTCATGCCAACAACTTCCCTCGGCGCAAAAGCCCCGTCCGGAGCAAGCGCGGGAACATCATACTCCTTTGAGAGAAAAATCATTTACTCGCAAAGTCTCTGGTGGGCATTTTACAGCGATGGATCAAATATTGGATACAGTACTTCGCCCGATGGTTCCACTTGGAGCACTGAAACAACAATAACATCCTCGACTGACTCGACAGAAGGTTTCAACTTCAATCTCTGGATCAGCGGGAGTACCATCTACTACGCCCTTGGCGCGGCTGAACAGAGTTCATCGTTTCTCTGGCGATACGGAACTTTGCAGTCGAGTGGTGTCATCAGCTGGGCAATTCCTCAAACTTCAGTCTCAACTACAAACAAAGTCAATTCGTATAACTCTATAGTTACAGACACATCTGGAAACATCTGGGTTGCCCTAAATACAAATGACGGCACAAACGCCCACATTGAGGTCTGGAAATATTCTTCAGGCGCTTGGGCTAAAGAAAACGATATCTCGCCTCTTGTATTCGATATCGCTCCAATATTAGTCCCGCTTTCAAATGGGGTCGGGCTTGTCTATGGAGAGGGATCTATTACTTCTCAGGTAAAGGTGATAACAACTACAACAGGGGCGAGCTGGTCGTCCTCTGTTTCACCCGCTTCCGACTATGCACTTTTCTCCTCTTCAGTAGTAGCCATGGGAAGTACGCTTTACTTTGCAGGATTGGCTTCAAGCAGTGCAGGCGTCAGTACCGGAACCGTTAATTTCTGGACCTTTACCAACGGCGCTCCTACTGCCTCTTCGGAAACCCAACTTCAAGGTACGAGCTCAAGCTGGATTGTATCAATTTCATCAGAACCCTCTGATACTCTGATCGTCTTTTACGGCTCGGGTACTAC
>JABDCJ010000057.1:14483-14640 GCA_013288145.1 Nitrososphaerota archaeon
AGCTCTGCTCAGACCTTGAGCTCGAGCGAAACTTCAATCACTGGAATTTCTTCTGCTTTCATCGGAAGTGGGGTAGTCTGGACTGGTGGTTCGTCAAGTCCTTTCAACATAAGATTTGCCGCAATCCCGATAGTCACCGCGACTAACAACAGTCCGT
>JABDCJ010000058.1 GCA_013288145.1 Nitrososphaerota archaeon
TCGATCGCTTCGAGAGCTTTCCTCTCGGAAAACCCAACAACGAGTTTAGCTTTCAGTTCCTTCTTTTTTGCTGCTGGAAAATCGAGTCGACCGCCTGCTGGAATTCCTGTTGTTTAGAAATGGAGAATCTTGCTCCAGCCGCTGATTTATGCCCGCCCCCAACTCCAGACGTTACCAAGGCAATCTGCGAGAGTGCAGCTCCGAGATCATACCCGGTTCTTTCCCTGCCTGACCTCGCAGAGACTTTTACATCGCCATCGGGCGTCGTCGTCCTTACCAAGACAACTTTCGATCTAAATCGTGAATAGGAAGATATGATCTGAGAGATTGCCCCGGTCATTCGTTCGCCGACGACACCATCGCCGACAATCATCGCATAATCTCCCTTCTCGCCGATTCTATCTTCGCTTGAAAGCAGACTCTGAACTGTTTTTACGACCTCGGCCCTGTAATCAGCAATTATCTGATCCGAATCGTTTGCAAAAACCTGCTCGTCTCCGAGACAGATCGCCAGCGCAAGGCTGGGCTTTCCCGTTCGGCTGCATGCATTGATTAACAACGCAAGGTCGCGCGAGTCTCTCATTGTAGAGTACTCATCCCTCGTGTTCAGACCGTAGACCGTGCCAACTAGATCTTCAACAGTGTATGTCGTTCCGGATAGATGCGGTACAATTGCTTCCAAAAGCCTCTGTTTTTCCTCCTCCCCGAATTCGGACGCAGTCTTCCACCGGTTTCCCGACCGCAGCTCGATTCCCGCTCCCCTTAGTGAGGCAAGGCAGGCGTCTCTGTTTCCGGTCAATCCGGGAATGAAAATCGAAATTGTATTCGCAATTGACTCGTGAACGGGCCTTGTCTCTCTGCCCCAGACCATCAAATCATTTTTCGAATCGATCCCGTTTGAATACTCGCCGTCGCCCTCTAGGATTTTCGCATTCAGACCCGTCACTGCACGCCTCGGACCAATATCCTGCCGGTCTCCAATTGCGCCGGTCAGAGCAAGAAACGAAAGTCTGTCCGATCGTGTTTTCGATACCAAGTAACAAAGACCGGACGAGCTTATCGAGGAATTTCCGTCTATTCCAAACTGCCAGCAATTTAGAATGTTTTCAGTCTTCAGTTCTGAATCAGGAATCTCATGATGATCTATGATTATCCACTTGTCGCCGAATCGCTTCGAGACCTGTTCTGAAAGTCCGGCGCAGATGTCAACGAAAATTATGATATCAAACTTTGAAGAGCTCAACCTATCCAGAAATCTAGAGTTCGGTTCTGAAACGGCTCGGACCTGGCAGTGTCCCTTATTTTTTAGGATAAATTCCGTCAGTATTGATGCTGCGCAAATCCCGTCTGCATCGTGATGCGCTGCAACCAGAATATTTTCCTTATTTTTTATGCTTGCAACGATTCTACTTTCTACGCGACGAGCTTTTTCGAATAGCCCCTGCTCGTCTTCCATTAAGCATCAAGAGGAGGAATGATTACGCGAGCTGAGCAACCGCGACAGAGTACTTCCAAGTCTCCGCGATTTTTTCTTTTTCTTTGTAGTAGTTCGATAGTCTGTGAATCTTTGCCTCCAGAAGCTCCAGAGACCTGACATTTTTTCTGTCGGCGTGATGGTTTCCAAGATGCTCCTTGAGTTTTGATGCGCGCTCTACCAGCCTTCCCAAATCCTCCGGAATCGCTGGCGCATTTTTCCCTTCTTGAAGGACACTGTAAATCGATTTACCGAGGAACGTCTTCGTGTTAGGCACTCCGTAATCGTCTCTTAATCTCAATCCAATTTGACTTGGAGTAAGACCTTCTTTGGAGAGTTTGGAAATGTTAGTTACGATTTCGTCCTGACTAAAATTCACCCAGCTTGGAGGCCGTTTTGAGGAGGGCCGTGTAGACTGGGACTTGCCTCTGCGATGAGAGTGTATCCGTGCCATGTGCTGAAGCACCTAAAACACGAAATTAACCGAAATAAGCGTTGCGCAAGCCGAAGCTAATGAACGCTTTCCTTTATGACAAGATCCGGATCTTTCGTTGATTCATTGAGGTACCATAACGCAAGTTTTGAAATTGCCTTTGCCCTGTGGGAATAGATTGTTTTTTCTTTCAGTCCCATTTCGGCAAAGGTCTTTGATGTCCACATTGGAACGAAAATGGGATCAAAACCAAAACCGTTCTGACCCCTTGCCTTGAGCTGAATTATACCTTCGGTTGCAGATGAAAAATTAGCGCGCCATTTACCATTTACGCCGAAAGCGACTGAAGATCGAAAATCTGCTTTTCTTGTCTTCGCATCTTCCAGAAGTTTCAGAATCCCTTCAACGCCCAGTGTTTCAAACACGAATGAGCTGTAAGGACCTGGAAAGCCGTTTAGCTGATGTACGAATAGACCCGAATCTTCCACAAAAACTGGTTTATCAGTTTTCGAGACTATTAACGAAAGGGCAGAGGAAGCGATCTCGCCAAGATCCGGGTGCTGGATCTCCAGTTTCTGAAATTCACTTAATTTCTGAACTTCCACTCCAAATTGCGCGAGTGCTGCGCGTGCTTCTTCGACCTTGTGGTCATTTCCCGTCGCAAAGTAAAACTCAATCAACTTGAGCATACCTTCCTCTTAGTTCAATTTTTGCGATTTGTTTCTTCACTGCAGCTGTGTCCTTTTTTCCTGCAATATCCAAATAACCGTTCATAGCTTCTTCAAACTGAGAGTTCGCTTTTCGAGTGGATTCTGAGCTCTTTAGTGCCTGCTTTAGCAGATGAAGATCCTCGGCACGATCCTCGATTCTGTCTGAAAAAAACGAAAGCCCAAAGTCAATGAAGGCAACTCTCTCGCCTGATATGATCATGTTTTTTGTGGTTAAATCCCCGTGAATTATTCTGTTCAAATGCAATCTTGCAGTTTTTGACCCGACTTGTCTTAAGACATTCTCAGTATCTCCGCGAAAGTCTTTCAGGACGGTGCCTTGGATGTACTCCATGATTATTTCGCTGCTAATGGGATCGGCAAAGTGTACCTGAGGACAATCGACCCCGGCAAGCTTACAGGCATGTAAAATTTCAACTTCCTCTTTCGTCCTTCTCGATCTTATGGTTCGGTCCAGCAATTCTATTCGGTACGGTTTAGGCATCCTTGCTTTTCTTATTGCAGGCTTCCCATACCAATCGACCAGTTCGATTCTTGCTTCGGCTCCATCAATCGGAGAGAAATTCGCTGGTTCAGCCTCGATCATTTCTTATGCCACGGCTCGTTTTCTCTTAGATCCAGATCCAAGCTGGACCCGATCTATCCTCCAAGATTGTCTTACTAATGCCTTCTCTGCTCTAACAGTATATCCATTCTCGCGAAAAAGAAACCCTGCTGCCGCTATCTGCGCTCCGCAGTCGCCTGCGAATTGTCTCGGGATTACCGACAATCTCACGCCCCTTGAATCACACATCGTTTGGAGCATGCGGGAGAGCCTTTGATTTGCAGCAACGCCTCCCGTTACTAGCAGTTCTGATCTGTCAGTAAAGGAAAGCGCTCTTTCGGTTGCCTCGGTAAGCATTGCGAAGGCAGCCTCTTGAACTGAAAAACTCACCGCCTTTTTCGGCTGTCCAATCGCAACTGCATCCTTTGCTGCAGAAAGCAATCCGGAGTAAGACACATCGTTGCCCTTGATCGTGTACGGTAAATGGGGCATTTCTTTTTCATTAAATTTGAATTCGGAAGCAAGTACTTCGATCTTGGAGCCGGCTGGGGAGCTCAATCCAAAGTAACGCCCTAATTGATCCAATAGCTGACCGAGCGTCAGATCGAGCGTTTCGCCAAATATTTTCCACCCGTCCGGACTGTTTCCGGCAATTGCAGTATGTCCTCCTGAAATTAGAAGCACCAAAGGATCGTGAAGATCTCCGAGGAATTTTCCCAGTTCTATATGCCCGATCGCATGATTGACCGGAACGAGTTCTTTATCAAAATATGACGCGAGAGATCTCGCCGCAACTGCCCCTACTCTCAAGCAAGGGCCCAGTCCCGGTCCTGCGGAGTAAGCTATGAAATCAATATCAGAAATCTTCTTGCCCGCCGTTTCCAAAGATTGGCGAATAACGTCAGAACAGACTTCGACGTGATGTCTTGCAGCTTCCCTCGGATGAATCCCGGAGCCTTCGGGCGCTCTGTAGATATCCTTGGAGTCTGAAAGAATTTTGAATCCGGTCTCGGGCGAAAGCTCGCAAATTCCGGCACCAAAGGTGTGGGCAGTGCTCTCTATACCGAGACAGATCAAATTCGCGATTGGTCCTCACGGTTTGCGGGACTTGCGGTATAGATTCCCCAAGATTTCGATATAGGGTTTTACATCAATCAGAAAGTCATCAAATTTCGCTCTTTCAAATTTGGTCTGCGACTTGCCATTTTTCATTGTCTTTTTTTCAACGAGTACGATACCTGCGCTCCTTTCAGCATCGCTGCTAAGATCGGGAAAATAGATCAGAACGCCATAACCGATCTTTTCGCTTCCTTTTGTAAAGACCAAATTATAGTACATGTTCATAGTCTTCACAAACTGCTTCAGCTGTTTCTTTCTACTTTCAGACCTTTTCACGCTGTCAAATTCCTGCTTCGAAAGACGGTCCACGAGTTCTCTCAGCGAGCCGAGCTCGGTAACTTTCTTTGAATAGCCCTCCAATTCTATCGGCAGTTCGTACACCGAATGCATGATATCCTCCCACTGGTTGATCTGGGAAAATCTCTGATTCAATCGTAACTTTCCAGTTCTCGGATCCTCTTCCACTCCCATTTCTCTGCGGAGTTCTTCGTTAAGAATATCCTCAACCTTCAGTCCCTTCAGTTGGGACTTTCTGCTACTTGCGGACAATTCGGTACCTGCAATGCTGGGTTCTTCATGCAGATATGTATTTTTGGAAAGGGTGGTCTAAATTTCAACGTCCGGAACAATACCGAAGTGGTCGCCTTTTCAATGGATTTCTCATCTGTGACGGTAACTTTCTTCATACATTCAACTGAAGACGAAACCAGGTTGATGAGCCTGGTTGAAGAAAGATTAGGGCTTGAACCCGCAGAAATCTCGAAAGTGACTGTCGCTGGCTATTTCGGCAACGAGATTATCTCTGTCCGCTCACATATTATAGGTTCCAAGGCACAGGTAGCTGCAAACAGAATTGTTAGCCAACTTTCGAGTGTCGCTCGATCCTCGATACTCTCGGAGATCGAAAGATCTCTCGACGAACATGATTCGCTTTACTTGAGGCTGGATAGACAGAGTCTGCAGGATTCTTCTCTTTCAATTTCGGACGAGGAACCAATCAGAATAAAGTTGAAGCCAAAGAGCAGGTATGGTGGAAGAGTTTCCATGAAGGAACAGTATGAGGAGTTGATTAGGTGAGACAAAAGAAGAGGTACGTTCTCCTCAAAGAATATCCGCAAGACATGCCTGAAAACTCCAAGTTTCTGTTTCAAAATTCTTTGGGATTCGTGATCAAGACGGATCTAAAGGGTGCGGAAAATCTCCGAAGTCGAGCGTTGTTGATATCAGGCTCTATCTGGAAACTGAAAGATCATCCAAAAGTCCTTTATCCAAGACCAACGAGAGGGAAAAACGGGATGAAGTGAATCGCCGTCCCAGACTGATCCCGGACTAGATATAAGCTCCTCTGGGAAAATGAAGAACTCGCGACGATACTGACCAGACATTTCCCATCTTCTAGAGAAAAATGAGAATTGTTCCGATAATTCTATTCTCTTAATCACGACCCACCGTTTTTTTTGCGAGCTCTGTGGTCATCTTTAAATCGGCTTTTCAGCCCGTGCCTTTCTTGACGTCCTTTTTGGCGGTTCTTGAGAAGGGTAGACTGCAGGAAATAGTGTCCGGATTTTCCGGAAAGTCAGTTCTTGTCGTCGGCGATTTGATGGTCGATAGGTATCAATCGATTGTCGCCCGAAAGATTTCTCGCGAAGCTCCGGTTCCGGTTGGCGATCTACAGGGTGAGCGGCTCAGTCTCGGTGGAGCTGGAAACTTGGCTAATAATATCCTGGCGCTGGGAGGACAGGCCAGAGTTCTAGGATTTGTAGGGGAGGACACTCAGGGAGAGTGGATTCGAAAAGCCTTGTCCGACTCTGGGGTCGATGTCTCTGGAATTGAATCATTCAAAAGACCAACGACGTTAAAGACGAGATACATTGTCAACGGATTCCAGGTCTTGAGGGTTGACCGGGAAGTTAGATCGGACATTGACTTTGAACTGAGCGATCGCCTGTTGAAACACGCCGACGATTTTGTCTCGAAATCTGACATCATCGCAATCGCTGATTACGACAAGGGATCTGTGACTTCTTATCTCATCGACCAGCTTGTCGAAAAAGCAAAGAAATTAGGAAAAAGAATAATCGCTCAACCGAAGGTCAAACATTACCTAGATTTTAGACATATTGATTACGTAAAATCAAACGAAAGAGAAGCAAGCATTGCAACAGGCATATCAGTTTTGAACGAGACGGGCCTCAGGAACATTGCAACGAATCTGACTACCCGCTTGAGCTGCCGCGCAATAGTACTTACAAGATCGGAAAGAGGCATTACGGTATTTGAACAAAACATGATGACTACTATTCCTCCCATGCTCCCTCCAAGCGAATTCTCGAGGCCGGTGGGAGTACGGGATGCAATGACATCGGTTCTTGCTTTGTCGATCGGATCGGGCGCGAACGCGATCGAAGGTGCCGCCTTGAGCAATCTGGCCGCAGCTATTCGCGGCGAAAGGGAAGGTACGATCGTTGTGAGCTCCAAGGACATTATTCAGAATTTGGACAAAGCCGAGAAAGTTCTTGATCGGATTACCCAAGTACCTGTGAGACGCTAGCTTCAAAAGCGAAGAGACCAGCGGCTTTACTCTGTGGTGGACTTGTTGCAGATTGGCGAGGATGAGGACTCGATCAGACGGCTTGAGGAAATCTCAAGCAACACGAGGAAGCTCATTCTTCAGACGCTGGCAGAAGCAAAGTCAGGGCATCCAGGTGGTTCTCTTTCCGCGGTCGAACTGGTAGTCGCTCTGTACTATAGCGTCATGAGGCACGACCCCAAGAATCCTAAATGGCCCGATAGGGACAGATTCATTTTGTCCAAGGGACATGCAGCTCCTCTCCTTTACTCTGTTTTAGCGCAACAGGGTTATTTTCCAATTGAGCAGCTAAAAACGTTGCGAAAAATCAACAGCATGCTACAGGGTCATCCGGATACAAAAAAGACTCCCGGAGTCGAAATGTGCGCCGGTTCGGAGGGAGTGGGATTATCGGTTGCAATCGGCGAAGCGCTTGCTGCCCGCATAGACAAGAAGGATTACAGGGTCTACGTGATGATGGGCGACGGAGAAATGGAAGAAGGGCAGATCTGGGAGGCAGCAATGTGCGCATCAAAATATGGTCTCGATAATATTACAGCTATAGTTGATCGCAATGGCATCCAGCAGGACGGTTTGACCGAGCAGATCATGCCGATCGAACCCCTCAATTCGAAATGGAAAGCTTTCAACTGGAACGTCATCGAAGTAGACGGGTACGATTTCAAACAGATCCTGGGCGCGTTTGAAAAAGCAAAACAGGTCCGAAACCGGCCGACGATAATAATTGCTCACACAACCAAAGGCAAGGGCGTTGAGTTCATGGAGTGGTCTCCGGAGTACCACGGAAAGGTCCCAGATTCAGCAACGGTTGACAAGATCATCAAAGAAATGAAATAACCATGGTGGTCAAGATAGCGCCATCGATAGCTGCTGCAGATCAAGGGAAAATCGCAGAAGCTGCTTCCCGTCTTGATCATTGGGGAGCGGATTGGATTCACGTCGATATAATGGATGGAATGTTCGCTCCAAATCTAACATTCGGGCCATCGATCGTGAAAGCGATCAGAAGGGCCTCGAAACTTCCGCTTGACTGTCACCTGATGGTCAGCAACCCCGAGGTTTTGCTCGAAAGATTTCTCGAGGCTGGCGGGGATATTATCACAATTCATGCTGAAACAGTAACTCCGGAATCTCTGCGAAGGATGGAAAAAACGATCAAAATGTACGACGCCAGACTTGGAATAGCTTTCAAACCGGCAACTTCATTGAATGCGATGGATGTTTCTTCAAGCGAAATTTCCCTAATCACGGTTATGACAGTTAATCCGGGATTTTCCGGCCAGAAATTCATGCCCGAAGTATTACCAAAGATAATGGAAGCTCGGAAAATGTTTCCCGATTCAAAGGCAACTGAGATCGAGGTAGATGGAGGAGTGGACAAAACAAATGCGAAATCAATCGTGGAAAATGGTGCGAGTGTTCTGGTCACCGGGAATTCAGTGTTCGGGCAGAGTAACCCCGAATCTGCCTTGAAAGAACTGAAGATGCTGACCTCTGATTGAGAGGGAATTTGGGATAAAATATGCAAGAAATCTTTGAGAGAATAGAGAAACCAAAGTCAGGCTCGATGAGAGAGTCTTTCGGCGAAACACTGACAAAACTTGGTGGCATCAATAAGCAAATTGTGGTCGTCGGTGCGGACACTACCGGATCAATAAAGACATCGATTTTCGGGCAGAAATTTCCGGAGAGATTTTTCAACGTTGGAATCGCGGAGCAGAATATGATCTCCGTCGCTGCGGGGCTTGCGATGGCGGGAAAAGTAGCGTTTGCAAGCACTTACGCGGTGTTCGCGCCTGGAAAGTGCGTTGATCAAATGAGAAACGCAATCGCTTATCCGGAGATCGATGTAAAACTAGTTTCATCTCATGCGGGCATCAGTGTTGGTCCCGATGGCGCTTCACATCAAGAACTAGAGGACATTGCGACAATGAGGGCGATTCCTCACATGAAAGTCATGGTACCATCTGACTCTATTTCAACGGCGAAGATAATCGAGATTGCCTCCAGAACTCAGGGACCTTTTTACGTGCGAATCGCGCGCCCTAATTGCCCCACGGTTTACTCCGACAAGGAAGCGGACCGCATGAGTCCTGGCGGTTCGACGGTTTTTGCTGAGGGCACCGATGCCACCATCTTTGCCTGCGGCCTGATGCTTTACGAATCTCTAGTAGCTGCCAAAAAACTGGCATCAGAAAATGGTCTCTCTGTCGGAGTTGTAGATCTTTACTCAATCAAACCGCTGGACGTTAACAACATTGTCAAGTACGCGAAATCCACCGGATACGTCGTAACCGCCGAAGAGCACAACATAATCGGAGGATTGGGTGGAGCCGTGGCGGAAGCCCTGTCTGAAAACGCGCCTACGCCAATGAAACGGGTAGGAACTCTTGACACGTTCGGTGAATCCGGCGAGGACAAAGACCTGATGGTGAAGTACGGACTAACCGCAAACAACATAGCTAATAAGGTCCTTGCGGTACGGTCACTTTTGCGAAAGTGAGGCTAAATCTTGAAGATATTCCTGGACTCTGCAAACCTAGAACAGATCAAGAAGTACTACGACATTGGTCTGGTCGACGGCATAACCACCAATCCCACTTTATTTTCCAAGGAAGGTGGAGATCCTCAGCACATCATGGGCGAAATTGTTCGACTAGTTCACGGTCCCGTTAGCCTGGAAGTAATTAGCACAGAGTACGAGGGGATGATGGATGAAGGTCGCAAGCTTTCCCGTTACGGCAAGAATGTAGTAGTGAAGGTTCCTATGACTGCGGACGGTCTAAAAGCTGTCAGGCAGCTCAGGAACGAGGGAATCAAAACAAATGTGACGCTAATTTTCTCCCCGAACCAAGCACTGCTAGCGGCGAAGGCCGGGGCGAGCTATGTAAGTCCATTCATTGGGCGCCTGGACGATATCGGCGAAATCGGCATGGACGTGATTCGCGATATTGTCCAGATCTTCAAGAATTACAATTTTGAGGCAGAAGTCCTTGTTGCGAGTGTTCGCCACCCGCTTCATGTTATCGATGCTGCAAAGATAGGGGCACACGTGGTAACTCTCCCGCCAGATGTTCTGGGGAAAATGATCACGCATCCGCTTACAGACATTGGTCTTGCGAGATTTCTTGATGACTGGAAAAAACTAAAACAAACGAACCCGAAAATTACTCTTACAAACTAAACTTGGAAAGCGCCTAAAATGAACAACTATTGCGATAATGAAAAGAAGGTAACCTCATTCATACTGCGCCGGAGCAACGAGGGGACAGTATGGGAGTGCGAGTCATGCCACTTCGTCGTGCATGACCTGTCGAAGTACAAGGATAACTACAATAATTTGCCCGCTCCAGAAGAAAAGGCAAAACAGCCGCACTTTCTCTAGGCGGTTTGCTCGCCTAAGGTAAGCTCAAGATTCTCATTAAGATAATTGTCCAAGTTGTAGATCCGGTGGTACTTGTCCCCTTTGTTTTCCATAGAGTAATCTTTTGAGACTACAATCGGATCTGACTTTTCAACGCATTCATGTTGAATCTGATCGCCGGCGTGCAAGTTGAAAACATCAAACTTTGGATCCTCTTCAGCGTAGCAGGCGAAAACAATCCATCTAGTTGTATCGCTGTCCAGAACGGGGAAGCCTGCTTCTGCAGATAAATTGTTCAACCCTTGCACTCTTAGTTCTGTGCCCTTTACGTGGCAGATGGAGCACCTCCACACATCGACAACTCCGACCGCCTCAAGGCCTCGGAAAAGATTTACGGCCGCGTAATATCGAAATTCGTGCTCATGGGGTCCAGCTTCAATGGGCATTGTCAATTTCTTTCTTCACAACCGGACACGATTTCTCAGGCAGTCTCCATAAGTTTTGCGAACTTCATTACGTAGATATCGTAACTATCTTCGCCAGACGCACACTCTTTGCAAATCGTGTCAGATTCTGAAAGTGATTCATCCAGAGGTTTGTCGCAGATAAAGCACGATCTAGCTAGCTCGACCTGCTCGTCCAGTGCGGTTGAAAGTACGGATAGAGCTCTTGGAACGTTAGTCTCCGATGTGAAACAAAAACCCAGCCGGGTGTCGCGCTTTACTTTTGCTTTCATCAAGTCGACGTAGACTTCCTTGCCGACCCAGGGGAGTTGAAACCAAGAATTGAGAACTATTTTCAAAGTTCGACCTACTTTTTGACTGTAAGTTTCGTTAGTACTCTTCTTTCGCTGTCACCAAAATTATTTCTTTCGAGAAAGTGGTCCATCGCGGCGGGCCGGTACTTGAAGTAAAATGCAAAGAACGGAAGATAAAACGAGGCAATGTCGCTCTTGCCCACATGGTATTCATCCGAAAGCGAGACAGACATTTGTTTCAACACCTTGCCATCATTCCATATTGCAAGCCTGAGATTCCAGGGAATGCTCGAGTCTGTTCGGGAAATCTTCTTTGAGACTATTGCCCCGGCGAGGAAGCGATCAAAGTAACGCAAGAGCCTCCATGACTGTCTCTTCTGAATCCTTCCCAAAATCAGATCCGCCTGTGCAACCATTTCTAACGAGTCTGCTCGGGATTCGAGTGGTAAATTCTTGGCGGAGACGACCGAATCATAAATTGCCCTTATTTTCTCGTACGGTTGAGCGTCGAATTGGCGGAGCAGAGTTAGCGTTTCCGACATTGACCCTGCCTTCAACACGGCGTCCAATGCTGCGGTATCGCTCATGAATTGATGATCGGTTGCAGATCCTGCGATTATCTTCCCCGAAATTGTCTGAAGGGTTGTTATCGCCTGCCGAACGTCTCCTCTTGAATTCCTAGCAACCCTCTCGAGCAAACTATCGGGAATGTCCAGGTCTTCTTTCGAAACTATAGCGCGAAGATAAATTGTGAGGACATCGACCGGAACGGGATTAAACCTGATGACGAGTGATTTTTGCTCAATTTTCTTCAACTTCTGCGTGTCTTCCAAGTTTGCAGCCATTGCTACTGGCATTGTTGCATTTTCTATGAAATCCAGCACGAAATCCATGCCTGCGTAATCGGACCTGCCAGAGATGCCGTCGATCTCGTCGAGAAATATGAGGAGTTTTTCTTTGCCGAAGAGTGAAGCATTTTCAAGGGTAGGTAACAGGGCTTCGCGAAGCCGGTCCCTTGTCCGGACATCGCTCGCGTTGTATTCAAGGATGGTGTACCCTAGCTCAGAGGCTACAGCGTAAACAGTGGTAGATTTTCCGACTCCTGGCGGACCAGTAAGAAGTAGAGGCTTCGATCCAGTCTTCCACTTCTTCAGCCACTTGAAAGCTTCCAGTCGAGCCTCCTCGTTTCCGACAAGTTGCGAAAGCTTTTTCGGCCGAAGTTTTTCTGACAGCAAGAAATTACGACTCTTTGTCGAACGACAGCGAATATTATGGTTCTGGTTAAACCAGCAGCCCGGATATCAGATAAATTATCAAACCAAGCATCATCCCCCCGAGTGCCATGGTCTTTAGTCGATGGCTCTCTTCGTCTTTTTTTAATTGCAAAACCTTGATTGCCAAGTAAATGAATACAACATCCGGGATCAGGATCAGACCAGAGTAAATCCAGAAAGCATTCCCAAGCAGTTTCAAGATGATCGGAAACGCGCTTGTTATGACCGCGAGAATAAAGAAAGTCGCGGCGACTTGCTTTGCAGCTCCTGTCCCATGCGTAACGGCGACAGTTTTCACATTTCGGATCTTGTCCCCCTCTACGTCTGAAACGCCCTTCAGAACTTCCCGCCCCATCCCCGCAAGAAATGATGTTAACGCAAGGATGTATGCAAGGTTGATGTGATAATTGCCGAGGGAAACCGATCCGAAAATGTACGGAATCGCGAGTGAAAGAGCAACGAGCGAGTTACCAAAAAATCCAGTTTTCTTCCCGTGAAAATTGTAGTACCATCCAATTAGAGCGAAAAGTGTCGCGATGCCAAATGTTGCGAGTCCAAGTCCAGCTGAAGCTCCCAGCCCACAAACGAGCAGAACAATCGAGAATATCTTGGCTTGCCTGATAGAAACTGCGCCTGAAGGAATCGGCCTGTCGGGCTGATTGACCCTGTCAACATTGACGTCGTAGATGTCATTTGAAACCATGGAGAAAGACGAAATGAAAAATCCCGTCAGAAATCCTAGAAGCGATCTTAGCGCGAAGATATCGTGATAATTGTTGGATGTAACTGCAATACCGACGATTACTGCGAATCCGACTAGTACAGAGTTGGCGGGTCTGATCAAAGAAAGAAATGAGGAAGCCTGCCCCTTCTTTCTATCGACTCTCTCCTGATTTTTCATCTCTACTTACTGGGGTGACCCTAGTCGGCCATTGTAAGAGCCGCATTAAAGTAGATTCCGGGAAAGTAAAGCGGTTACTCTTTTTCTTCGGAAGAGGGTTCCTTTCGTTTAGGAACCAATCGGTCGAACTGCTTTTCGGCCTCTTCAATGTCCTTGTAGGTATCTATCGAACGCCAGTTGACGTCGTCGTACTTTGTTACCCTGAGCTTGCCATCACGAGCGAGTTCAGGCATTGTGTTTGCTTCAATGTTCCCGACGTCAGGAAGAAGATCAATTATCTTCGACGACAGACAGTAAACTCCTGCATTAATCCAGTAATCGCGGAGTACGGGTTTTTCACGAAAGCCCCTGGCGAGTCCGTTTTCAATGTTAATGATACCGTAAGGACTGTTAAGCGGAACAGCAGCTATCGACCCCATACAACCAGAATCGACGTCATCGGCTAATTTCCAGGGATCAAGATCCGTCAGGATGTCTCCGTTCATCGCAAAGAACTTGTCACCACTCAGAAGAGAAGCCGCATTCTTCAATGCTCCGCCAGTACCAAGGGGATCTTCCTCAACTGAATATCCCACTTTAACACCGAACCTTTTTCCACTGCCAATGTGCTTCAAAACAGATTCCCGGAGATAACCGACGCAGATGACAAGCTCGTTGATTCCGTGTTTGTGTAGCCAGTCTATTTGCCACTCCAAAATAGGCACACCGAGGACCTCGATCATCGGCTTTGGTCTGTCGTTAGTAAGCGGTTTTAGTCGCTTCCCGAAACCACCAGCGAGAATAACAGCTTTCATATTGAAATTCTTAGCCCAGCAAACCCCATCTTCGAGATTATGGGAATTTAAGAGATCAGTATTTCGGATACGTAGTAGCTATAGCGGCTTTATCGGTCTCCACTTGGCTACCTTGTAATAGATAACTTCGCCCCGTCTCTCGACGACGGCAATGACCGCCTCCTTTCCCATCGTTGACATTTCTTCCACATGTTTTTTCAGTTCAGCGAGGCTCATAGTCTTGCCTTCATTCAATCCGAATACTATGTATTTGGCAGCCTTGTTGCCGAAATCCCCTCGATCGTACACCCTGAAGTCAATTGGAAATCCAAAACCCTCGCGAACAACGTAGCCCCGGCTTCTTAGATCCCTGAATATCAGAAATCTGGTCCATGCGTTATCATCCCTCTTTAAC
>JABDCJ010000059.1 GCA_013288145.1 Nitrososphaerota archaeon
CAACTATAAGGTAGATGGGTATCGAGATGAAGGCGTAGGATGCGGAGACAATTGTCAGAACCAAAAAGGAGGCTACTATGAAAAATTCCCTCGAGCCTTTTCGATCGGAAAAACGACCCATAATGAACGGCAGGAACGAGTAAACTGCATTTGAAGCACCGCCGACTATCCCGATTTCAAAGAGACTCGCTCCTTCCCTTGAAGCGAGTAACGGCACGAAAAGTGCATAGATTGGCAGGGACAGGTTGCCGGTAAAAGCTGAGAAGAGATACCTCCGGAAATTTCCAGGAATGTTCTTTGTCAGCGAGGAAAATCCCTGTTGCATCTAAATCTTCAATTGTCTCTACTACCTAGACGATTTTCTCGCGGTCTCAGTATTGGCAGGCCACTCTCGAACTATTCAACGAGAGGGCGTCCATTTCTTCCGGAAAATAGTCTTAGTTCGTCGAAAAAACAACCCTGAAATTAGGGTATTAAATCTTCACGTGAACAAATGTTTGATCCGAGGTTCATGAATCCTTGTACCTGATCGAAACTGCAGAGTCGCACTCCTTGCAGATCTTCAGATCGATGTCCGGCTTGCTAACGAAAACAACCTCGGTTTCTTTCTTGCAAACTGGGCAGAATTTTCGTTCGCTCAAACTTATCATGAGCTTCTCGAGTATTCATTGAGACTAAAAATGGGAAAAAGAAGTATATCCTACCATAATGCGTTAAGCGAAAACTGGAAATTACTTAGGCAAGAACTTTCTCAAGCGATATAGAGTCGACAGGTATAGTCTGGATTTGGTCGGGCCTCACATTTTTCAGTACAGAGTTCGGATCCTTTAAACCGTTGCCCGTGCAGATGCACACTACAGTCTGATCTCTGATCCTGGTGTACTCTTTTGATTTTTCCTTCGCTATTTTTACAAGAAACGCAATCGGAGTTGCCGAAGCTGGTTCGACAAAAAGTCCTTCAGTTGACGCGAGCAACCTCTGACCTGAGAAAATTTCTTCGTCTGAGACAGCGTCGGCAGCACCGCCCGAATCATAAATCGCTGACAGTGATTTCATCCAACTTACCGTCGAGCCTATGTTAATGGCGGAAGCTTGAGTGTGAGGGGACAGGACCGGCTCGATAGAATCTCTCATGCCATTCTTGAACGCCTTCGCAATAGGGGCAGCACCTCCTGCTTGCACTCCGATCATTCGCGGCGGAGTTTTGTGAGCTAGATTTGTTCCAAAAAGAGAATTCAAGGCGCCCTGCTTGACTTCCAGAAATCCCTTCCATGCGGCCGTAATGTTTCCGGCATTTCCTACCGGTAGAATGACACAGTCTGGCATGACTCCTCCCAGCTGTTCAATGATTTCAAAAGAGACAGTTTTTTGCCCTTCAATCCGGAATGGGTTTAACGAATTCAATAGCAACGTCTTGTCATCTTTCTCGCAGATCTCGCTGGCAATCCGCAGCGCGTCGTCAAAGTTTCCGTCAACCTGGAAAATTTCGGCGCCGAAGGCGATTGCCTGCGCCATCTTTCCCATGGCTATCTTGCCTTTTGGAACGAGGACTATGCATCGCATCTGAGCGCTTGCGGCATAAGCAGCCAGAGACGCGGATGTGTTCCCGGTGGAAGCGCACATTGACGCCTTGTATCCCAATTCCTTCGCTTTTGAAATCCCGACGGTCATACCTCGGTCCTTGAAAGAGCCGGTCGGGTTCAGACCTTCAAATTTCACGTAAAGAGATTCTAATCCCAGTTGCCGCCCGAGATTTCTGCATCGGACGAGTGGTGTTCCGCCCTCCGAGAGGGAGACGATATTGGCGCTATTCCAAAGAGGAATTAATTCAAAGTACTTCCATATTCCCTGCATCTCTTTCGAGATTGCAACATCCCGAAATCCCCCAAGACGAACGATCTCGAGGAGATTGCCGCATTTCTGACAGTGGTAGAATTTGCCGTACTCGTCGATTTCATACTCGGTCTTGCAAAAATAGCATCGAAGCAAGAATTGCTTTCTTTTCTGGACTTCGGAGGTCAAACTCATGGCAATACAGATCTTTGCCCTAAATTAATCTAGTGAAAATCAGGCAATGTCGTACTTCTTTACGAGCAGCTCGGCAGTAAGCAAAGCTCCACCAGCCGCTCCTCGGATAGTATTGTGAGTTAGAAGATGGTATTGGAGAGTTTTAGGGCCAGGCTGCCTTATCCTTCCGACGACTGTGGACATTCCCTTCCCTTCCATTCGATCCAATCGAGGTTGCGGTCTGTCGTTTTCCTTTCTGACAACAATCGGTTTCTTGGGTGCAGAAGGTAGATCTAGTTCCTGGGGAACGCCACTGAAGCTCTCAAACATTTTTTCTGGCTCCTTGATTTGCTCATCTGTTTCGAGGTAAACAGATTCCAAATGGCCATCAATAACCGCTACGCGGTTGCACGAGCAAAAGATCTCCAGCGAGTTTGATTGAATCTTGTCTTGTTCGTTTGAAATACTGCCGAGTAATTTGTTAGTCTCAGCTGCAACTTTTTCCTCCTCTCCTGGTATGTAGGGTATCACATTATCTTCAATATCCAGCGAAGGAACCCCGGGATAGCCTGCTCCCGAAAGTGCCTGAAAAGAGGTCATCACCGCTTTCCTCACGGAAAAAGCGTCGTTGAGCGGTTTCAAAGTCATTGCAAAACCAATTGTTGTACAGTTCGGTGTGGCGATGATAAATCCTCTGTCCCTTTTCATTCGACCCTCGACAAGCCCAAGATGATCTGGATTGATCTCTGGTATCATCAGCGGGACATCTGAATCCATCCGGTGAGGAGAGGCATCTGTAATGACCCTGAAACCACTTTCTGCGAACTTTGATTCAGTCTCCCTTGCGACCGACGTGGGAAGAGGAGAGAAAACAATTTCTGACTCAATCTTCGAGGGATCGGACTCTTTGATTTCTATAGACTGTATTCCTGCAGGTAGATCAGACACGACCTCTCCAAGTTTCAATCCAACCTTTGAGTTCCCCGTTGCCTCAACGACCCGAAACCATGGATGATCTTTCAACATTTGGAGGTACTCCATTCCAACCCGTCCGGTAGCACCCAGTACTGCAACATCGATTCTCCTCAAGACTCACCCAACTCTTTTCGCTCGAAAAAGATCCTTTTTCTACTATGACCTTTTATTCAGTTCGTTCAGATTCGTTGTAAAGCTTTTCCCAAACTGGCGAATGTAACCGCTCGAGGGGTCGAAACTCATCATTCAAAATCGAAACGGTTAAGAGCAAAACCTAGTTTCACCTATTGAATCGCATGCAAGCTACGCAGTTGCCGGATCTGAAATCATTTGCAAACGAACAGATTGAAAAGATAGCAGCTACGAACCCTGATTTCGAACACGCTCTCGAGACATACGTTCAACAATATGGGCAGGACAAGTTGAGAGTTTCAGAGGCGACCGAGTTAAGAGGTTCGATCGATCCTGTCGCCCTAATTATGGGAAGGAATTGCATCGTGACATACAATGATTCTGCAAGGCAGTTGAAGGGAAGTTTGGGAGCTATCGTCTTGTCGCAGGACAGTGCTTACCTGATCGGACGCCGCCAGCCTCAGGATGGAAAGCTCGTTGCCTGGAATTCGGAGGGTGCGGTGGAATTGCAAGAGTACAGCTCTCAGGTCGATACGATTCCGTCAAGAGTCCACGGGATCCTAGCCAGTTTCGAAGATGGAAAGACAATCTATGCTGACCTTGGAAGTTCGGCTGGGTCAATTCTCGTTGGACAATCCCGAAATCTGGGCGGTGCATTTGTGCGAATTTACGATCCCGGAAACGAAGGCGCTAACTCGATAAGACTCCAGAGGATATTTACTACCGTATCCCGGTAGTTTTTTCTAGGCGGCTTCGAGGGCTCTTTCGAATTCTTGTTCGATCAACGAATAGCCTTCAATTCCAACCGAGACCCTGATCATCGAATCAGTTATTCCTAGTCGATTCTTTTCTTCCGCGTTCAGGAATCGATGGGAAGTTTTTCCCGGATGCGATATCGTCGTGTGCACGCCTCCTAGTGATGGAGTTAGAGTGACCCTTTTCAGAGCTTTGACAAAGCGATTTGCCGACGGATAACCACCTTTCAGATCAAACGAAAGCATGCCTCCGTACATACCATTGGAAAAGATTCTTTTTGCAGTGTCGTGTTGAGGATGGGAATCCAAACCAGGGTAGAAGACCTTCGAGATCTTGTTGTTTTTCGATTCAAGAAATCTTGCGAGCTTAACCGCGTTTGTGTTGCACTGCCTAACTCTGAGCTCCCAGGTTGCAAAACTGCGAGTAGCCAACCAGCTATCGAAAGGACCTGCCATCGAGCCCGATCTTGTGCAGAATTGAGAAGCGCGCGAGATCCACTCTTTCTTCCCACAGAGAAGACCAATTGTCAGGTCGTCGTGTCCGCCGAGATACTTTGTTCCGCTGTGTATAACCACGTTCGCCCCCAGCTTTGCCGGCTTTACAATAAAGGGGGTCGCAAATGTATTGTCAACAAGAAGTATCGCCCCGCGTTTGCGGACTATTTCGGAAATAGCGGGAATATCACAGACCTTCATCGTCGGATTGGAAATAGTTTCCACGATGACCATTTTTGATCCGTTTTGGATTGCCCCCTCCATCTCATCGATTGAAGTGGAATCGGCGAATGTGGTGTTGATTTGAAATCGAGGTAATTCGTCCTTTAACAGTGAAGACGTTCCCCCGTACACATCGTTGGACGCGACAATGGTATCGCCGGACTTTAGAGCGGACAGTATTGCAACAGTGATGGCAGCCATCCCTGAAGAGCATACCGCTCCGCTTTCAGTTTCCTCACTGGCGGCAACAAGTTCCCCGAGCTCCTTTGAGTTCGGCAGTCCGTTCCTCGAATAAAGGAAACCATTCGGCATTCTGCCCTCATAGAAATCATCGAGGGACTCGAGATCGGGATAATCATAAACCGAGGTCTGGACGATTGGCGAAGCGTGAGGCTGGACGATAGATGCTTGGCTTTTCTTCTCTTCAGATTGGGTCATTTGCCGGACGTTGAAACTGGTCCGGTATATTTCGATTTGATCTATCTACTGCTCGTCAGACTTCTGTGGGCCTCTGTTTCTCTTGCCTATCTCGTGCTTTTCCATTAACTCTTTGGCTTTAGTGGCTATGTTGTCCCACTGCCAGGAAGCAACGCTCATCCTGCAAAGATCGACCTTCCAGGCGTCATTTCTTTTCTGCCACCTGTAAAGCCGGATGTCACGGCCAGATTCGCTCTGCACAACGACAAGTGCGACGATTAGCTTGTCGCTCCGGTAAATGTCGTACCCTTCCAAGACTTTGAAGGATTCCGAAACCGGATAGTCTCCCTCTCTTTTCTTTTGAACCGGTCTTTGCGCAGTTTCCACAGGATTAGATTGAGGTTCTGACATACTTGCCCGGTTGACTCGATCCTGACCCAGAGCAATAAACAATTCCAATCTGTTAGTGCATTCCGGTCGATAACAGGTAAGAACATTAATGAGTCGAAAAAATCTGCCTACTGTTCAAGTCGAATATTCATTTTTCAGCAATGTGCGTGTTATTGCAGTGAGTAAGGATTACTGGTGCGCCATAGTAACTAGAGATGGAGCCGAAACTATAGGAAAAACTCTGGACTCCATTATCGAGCAGAGTAGACCACCAAATTATATTGTCGTTGTCAACGACGGTTCTTCTGACGATACAGAGAAAATCGTTCTGTCAAAATCGTTTCCCAAAATCCATTTGTTGAATACCGGGTCGAAGACGCGAGATATACGCAAAGTTCCGAGGCTATTGAACTTCGCTCTCGATTTTTCGAATGATCCAAAAAATAACTTACCGATCACCGATTACATGATGGTTTCTGGAGACGACAACGAGCTGGAGCACGAGTATGCAGATGAGATAATGTCACGGATGGATTCTGACCCCAAAATCGTAGTTGCCTCGGGGGAGTGGCTCACTTCACGGGCAAGACGTGGAGACCAGATGCCTCATGGAGGAGGACGATTCGTTAGGATATCGTATATGGAGGAAATCGGTGGACGCTATCCTATGGCATACGGCTGGGAGACCTGGTTACTATACAAAGCTCTCGAGGCAGGTTACGAGGTGCGACTCTACCCCGATGTCCGTTACGAACACTTACGCCCCTTTCGTCCTACCAACCTCTTCGGTTGGGGCAGGGCAATGTATAGCCTTGGTTTTCCGTCATATTTTGTTTTCTTGAGATTCTTGATCAATCTCTTCAACTCTGCCAGAGGTACTCAGAGCAAGCAGGCGGCTGTAACCATGCTGGTCGGATTCCTGTCCGCGGAGCTCAGCCCGGGTGCCCTTAAGGGCATGACAATCGACGATCAGCAGCTCAAAACTTTTGTAAGATACTTTTGTACCTCGAGGCTGACCAGGCTTATTTGATAAATTACAAGCGCTTTCTGATGCTGGCCCCACACACGGACGACGTTGAGCTCGGATGCGGCGGAACAATTGCAAGGTTTCTTGAAGACGGAAGCGAGATTTACGTCGCGGTATTCTCAACAGCTGAGAAATCAGTTCCTAAAGGATTCGCGAAAGACGCTCTACGAGACGAATTTTACCGTGCGATGTCATTACTAGGAGTCAAAGAAGAACGCCTAACTGTCTTCAACTATGAAGTCAGAACGTTATCGTATCACAGACAGGAAGTTCTCGATGAGATGATAAACTTGCGAAAGTCGATAAAGCCGGACATGGTGTTCCTGCCGTCGGGCGAGGATCTTCATCAAGACCATCAGACGCTTTTCAACGAGGGCGTTCGCGCGTTCAAGGAAATCACCCTCTGGGGTTATGAGCTCCCGTGGAATACGATTACCTTCCCGACGAGGGGCTTTGTTACTCTCGAAGAGAGGCACATCAAGAAAAAGTGGCAGGCGCTCCAAGCTTACAAGACCCAGTTTGCCGCAAAGAGGCCTTACTTTACTTTGGATTACATCAAAGGGATCGCCAAGGTCCGCGGGATTCAGGTGAAGGCGAAATATGCGGAAGCGTTCGACACCATACGGACAAAGTGGTGACCTGCTGTTCCAGTTCCGCGTTCAGTTAACGTACTTCTTACCGGAGTAGGCGCACCTGGAACCAGAGGGACGATATTTGCCCTAAAACACAACCCCGATCAAGTAAGCGTAAGAATTACCGGCGTTGACATCAAGACTGATGTCGTAGGAAAATACTGGGTTGACCGATTTCAAACTATACCTGCTCCTGAAGATCAAAGCTACGTAGCAACGATCAACGACATTTGCAAAAAGGAATCGATTGACGTTGTGATTCCGCAAACGACCAGAGAAACGGCGAAATTATCAAAAACCTTGGAACTGGTGAGTGCAAAGGTTACAGTTTCAGGAGCATCCGCGATAGAAAGGGCTAACAACAAGTACGAGTTGTTGAAGACGTGCCAGAAGATTGAGATCCCCACGCCAGAGTCTCAACTCGTGAGCTCTGAGGAAGAGCTAAAACAAGCGGCTGAAAAACTCGGTTATCCCAAAAATCCAGTGGTGGTAAAACCGCCCGTGAGCTTCGGAAGCCGTGGGTTTCGTGTGCTGCGAGACAGCACGACATGGAATGTAAAGCGATTCTTATCTGAAAAACCGAATGCTACGGAAATTTCTCTGCAGAATCTGATATCGATCCTGACTCGAGATCAAAGCCTAGATTTTCCGCAGCTGATTGTCTCGGAGTTCCTGCCAGGAGCAGAGTACTCCGTAGATGCTTTCCTCGGCGATAAGATCTCTGCTGCCATTCCCAGGTTGAGAAAGGAAATAGTTAACGGAATCAGCTTCAGAACCTCGCTCGAGTACCGAAAGGACATCACGGAGTACACACTCAAAGCGGCGCGCGAGCTCGGTTTGCGTTACGCGTTTGGCTTTCAATTTAAGATGGATGCATCGGGGATTCCTAAAGTTTTGGAGTGCAATCCAAGAGTACAAGGTACGATGGCTGCAAGCGTATTCAGCGGGATCAATGTAATCTGGATGTCGGTACGAGAGGCAATGGGCGAGAAGGTTGAGAACCTCCCCTCAATTCTATTGAACTCTGAATTCTACAGGTACTGGGGCGGATTGGGTACAATGGGAGAAAGCTTTGACGAAATCTGATTCTCTTATACAAGCATCGAATCTTTCTGATTCTTCTAGTCGTTAGACAAAAAGTTAGCCAACTCCGAATTCAATTCAAATCGCGCTTCTGACACTCCCGAAATACTGAATTCTGAAATAAATACAAAGAAGAACTGAGTTTTCTAATCAAAGCGGGTCCTGTGTTTTATTTGACTAAGCAGATTCGGGTCAGAAGATCGGGCTTGATCACGTTTGCAATCAAGCTCGGTAGCACGCTGACTGGCTTTGCTTTCATAGTACTCGTTACGAGCAACCTTCCCACAACTGATTTCGGTTTGTGGCAACTGATTTCCCGTGTTATCAGCTATACAATTTTTGTTGTAAACATCCCGATCTTCTGGTCGACTAGGTATCGCGCCAGGGGGACGATTTTGGGAAAAAGTGCGATGGTAGAGGCGGCTCTTTTTTCCCTCGTCCTGACCTCCTTCTATCTTGTAATTTCTTTCATACTAGCTGGAGCAATTTCAGGAAATTACTCTACCAACCTGTACTTCTTTCTGATCTCCGCCGTGCAGATACCGTTGTACACCTTCTCGGGCGTCCTAGAAGGAATCCTGTGGGGAGCTGCTCCCGAGAGGGCAAGTTTTGGATTTGGAGTTTTTGAGATTGCGAAAGTTGTGATCGGAGGTCTCGCCGTTGCGGTGTTCCACCTCTCGCTAACGGGAGCAATACTTGCCGTAACTGGCGCGCAAGCGGTTCAGATAGCTGTTGCTCTATACCTCGCAAGAGGAGAGTTCACGGACAAGGTTTCGTTTGAAATAATTCGACGAATGCTCCGCTCCGGATGGCTTGCGATTCTGAATCTTTCAGGGACATTCGTTGCTACATTCGATGTCCTCCTTGTAGCTCTTGTGACAGGGGCAATTGCCGAAAATCTAATCGCGCTTTATTCAGCTGCTCTAGTTTATGCCTCGGTTGTTACCTACTCGAACTGGATTGCGTTCGGCCTGTATGCCGGAATCTTGTCTGGCATTGATCCTCGCAGGTCTGCAAATCAAATCTTGGAGCTTCAATACTTTTTCACTGCACCCATGGTTGTTGGAGAAATCATACTTGCCTATCCGCTTCTTCACGTGTTCAAGCAAGATTATGCGCTCGGAGTTCCGATTCTGACAGTACTCGCGATCGCCTCCGCGTTCAATGCCTTTAGCCTAACTTTTGATAGTATCATCACCGGATCCGATAGATCGGACGCGGCAACCGATGCCACATTCGCATCTTTTCTGAAGAGTAAATTATTTCTGGTTGCAAAAATCAACATCATAACTTCAGCAATATATCTCGTTGTGGTATCCAGCGTGTCGCATTACTTTGCATTAGGTGGCCCTGTAATTTTCGGAATGCAGCAAGATCTGTTTATCGGCGTCGTGTGGGCGACCGCTGCACTGGGGATGTGGGCCACAAACGTGCTTCTAAAAGTCCAGCTGGTAAGGAAGATCACATATCTATCGATCTCCAGTAAGAATTTTGTCTCGCTTGTGCTAGGCACCGCCAGTTTTGGAGCAATCCTTTACCTGCTCTCGAGGATTATCGTGATCCGCGGAGGAGCAGTCCTGCAAGCTCTTTACATTTTGGTAATGGGATCTGTTGGTCTCCTTGTCTATGCCGCAATTGTCATGAGCATAAGCAGTGAAATGAGGAAATTGACAAAACAAGCAATTCAGTCACTGCTTAACCGCTAGATTCGAGAATGATCCTCCGACAATTCTTTAATAATTAAAACCAAAGTGCCTCGATTGCTCAACTATTTCTAAGTAACTTCTTTCGCTTTGAAATCTGAAACAGAAACTCCCTGGCAAAATGATGAAAAAATGAATGACCTAAAAGTGACAGTACTAGGACTAGGCTACGTGGGTCTTACTACTTCGCTTTCGTTTGCGCGGGCGGGAATATCTGTTCAAGGTTTTGAGATCTCGAAGGAGAAGGCAGATTCGATTGCGAGTGGAAAGGTCCCTTTTTTCGAACACGGAATCCCTGAAATATTGAAGACTAGCTTGTCTGACGGGACCTTTATCGTTAGTAATTCATTATCTCCGGGGGACATCAATTTCATTACCGTGGGAACCCCGAGCAATGAAGATGGCAGTTCCGATCTGAGCTATATTCGCAGTGCCTCTGAAATGCTCGGCCAGAGTATCGGGAAGTTCACAAAATATTCTCTAATCGTAGTAAAGAGCACGGTTTCTCCGGGGACTACAGAGAGCGTCGTAAAGTCTTTGGTTGAAGAACATTCCAAGAAAAAAGTTGGTCGAGATTTCGGCCTCGCGATGAATCCTGAATTTCTCCGTGAAGGTTCGGCACTTCAGGACATTATGGAACCGGATCGGCTTGTAATTGGGGAATTTGACCAGAAATCTGGAGACCTACTCCAGCAACTTTACTCCAAGGTTTATCCATCGCCAAAGTTTCCAGTGCTAAGAACAAATATTGTGAATGCCGAGTTCATAAAGTACGCGAGCAATGGATATCTTGCGATGAAAATCAGCTTTGCAAACTCCGTTGCGAACGTGGCAAATACTGTTCCGGGAGCTGATGTCAAAACAATTGTGAAAGGCATGGGCTTCGACAAAAGAATCGGGGAGAGCTTCCTCGGTGCAGGTATTGGATACGGCGGCTCTTGTTTTCCGAAAGATACCAAAGCATTGATCGATTTTTCAAAGAGGCAAGGAATTGATCCTTTGATTCTCTCAAGCGTTGAAGACGTAAACAATCGGCAGCCTCTCAAGGTCGTGGAATTTGCGGAAAAGGCGCTTGGCTCACTTCACGACAAGAGGATCGTTCTACTGGGTCTGTCATTCAAACCAAAAACCGATGACATTAGAGAGGCTCCTTCCTTGAAGATAATTCGAAAGCTTCTCGACAGTCAGGTTGATTCGATAATTGTGTACGACCCCGTTGCTTCTGAAAACGTAAGGCGTCTTTTCGGCGACCGGATTTCGTACTCGAAGAGTGCATTAGAGGCAATCCGCGGCGCAGACTGTGCCATTGTCGTAACTGAGTGGGACGAGTTTAAGGAGCTTACACCGAAGGATTTCGTCTCGACGATGCGTACTCCTTTGGTTATTGATGGAAGGAGAATTTACGATCCGAATGTTTTCTCCTCAGCCTTGAGATTCAGAGCAATCGGTCTCGGATCGTAGCTCGCCGTACGATTTGAAAGGAAGATAAAATGCAGAAAAATAATCAAAAAAGTAAACCACTTGTCAGCAAGGCTGTGATCCCTGCCGCCGGTCTCGGTACTCGTCTTTTGCCAATGACCAAAGAGATCCCGAAGGAAATGCTTCCAATTGGAACGTACGAAAACGGGACAATATTTCTGAAGCCAATGTTGCAATTGATCTTCGAACGTCTTTACGATGATGGAATCAGGCAGTTCTGCGTGATTACCGGCCGTGGAAAGAGATCAATTGAGGACCACTTCAATCCAGACTGGTCGCTCGCAGAAAGTGTAAAGCATGCAGCATCAGGCAAAAGTCTTGCAGATTTCTTTGAACGACTGGAAAAATCCCGGATTTTTTTTGTAAATCAGTCGAGCCGAAAGGGGTTTGGCGACGCTGTAATGCATGCAGAGGATTTTGTTGGAAACGATTCTTTTTTTGTCCATGCTGGGGACGATTTTATCATATCCGGAGGCAACGAATCGTCGGCTCTTACTTATCCCGTCAGATTAGAGAAAATTCTTGCCGAATACAAAGCGGACGCCGTCCTACTTGCCGAGCGATCAAAAGATCCAAGACATTTTGGTGTAATCGTAGGCAAGGAAATATCCCCGGGGCTCCACTCAATTGATCGAGTTCTTGAAAAGCCCAAAACTCCTCCCTCAAACCTAACGGTAGTTGCAGTATATCTTTTCAAACCTGTGATATTCGATATGCTGCGATCAATAGAGCCCGACGAAAACGGCGAGTTGCAGTTGACTTCTGCCATTGAGCTGATGATTGAAAAGGGGCTCAAGGTTCTTGCTGTTGAGCTGCGGCCAGATCAAAAACGAGTTGAGATAGGAACGCCTAATTCTTATCTGAACTCGCTGCTCTCATCAATTGAACTCGATCAGAAAACAGGAGTGGGTAGTCCAAGCTGAAAGTCCTGCTGACTGGTGTTGCGGGTTTCATCGGGTCGCACCTGTCTGCGCAATTGCTGGATACGGGTTACGATGTTATTGGGATTGACAGCTTTACGCCGTACTACTCGAAAGATCAGAAAGTTCGCAATCTTCAGGGCTCTCTCGAAAGGAAGAATTTCGAATTCATAGAGTCCGACTTACTTGATGTGAATCTTCCGCGACTGCTGAGCAGAGTAGACGCTGTTTTACACCTCGCGGCCCAGCCGGGCGTCAGGCCCAGCTGGTCGGATTTCGACGTTTATGTGAGAAACAATGTGCTGGTGACAAAAAAGATTCTCGATGAGTCAGTAAACGCGAAAATCAAAAAATTCGTTTTTGCTTCATCGTCTTCTGTTTACGGAGACGCAGAATCTTACCCTACTAGAGAGGACATGATTCTAAGACCAGTGTCTCCGTACGGAATAACTAAAGATACTTGTGAAAAACTCTGTCACGTGTACCATAAGACTTACTCGATTCCCGTTGCTATGCTCAGATTCTTCACGGTGTATGGACCTCGCCAGAGGCCGGATATGGCGTTTCACAAGTTCATTGAGATCATGCTCTCGGGAGAAAAAATCACGATATTTGGCAACGGAAACCAGGTAAGAGATTTCACTTACATTGGCGATATTGTTCAAGGAATCGTCTTAGCGCTAGAATCGAGTTTCGAGGAAGAACCGCTCAACCTGGGAAGCGGTCGTCCAGTCAGGTTAATCGACGTTATCAAAATACTCCAGTCAATCACCAAATCCAATACTGAGATCATTTACTCAGAGGAGCAGAAGGGCGACGCGACGAAAACATTTGCAGATATTGCTAGAGCCAAGAGTCTTCTTGGTTACAATCCAAAAACCAAACTTGAGGACGGTCTTCTGGCTCAGGTTGAGTGGCATCGCGAGAAAAGGGAATCCGAGAAGAGAATTTAGCGCAAGAGAAAAGTAGGCATAAGAATCGTACCTTGAACTGAGCGATTAAGGGCCAATAAGCGATGGCTTGCGGAATCTGCGGATTTGTCGGACTCTCGGACAGGAATCTCCTCAGCTCGATGTGCCAAGCCATCAGACATCGGGGTCCCGATCATACTGACTTTTACCTTGACAAGGGAGTAGGGCTCGGGATTGACCGCCTAAAGATAATTGATCTGGTAACTGGAGGACAGCCCATTCATAATGAGGACGAGTCAGTCTGGGTCGTATTCAATGGCGAGATCTATGGGTATCCGCTTTTGAGGGCGGAATTAGAGTCGCTCGGTCACCGGTTCTACACTGAATCTGACACCGAATGCATAGTTCACGCTTATGAGTCGTGGGGAGCTGACTGTGTTACTCACCTTCCAGGAATGTTTGCCTTTGCAATCTGGGATTCCAAGAAAAAGGTGCTATATGTTGCCAGAGATAGATTTGGAAAGAAGCCTCTCTACTACTCGTCGATCGATGGAGTTTTTCTCTTCGGGTCCGAGCTTAAGACCATCCTGCAACACGGCGGCTTCAAAAAGAGTCTCAATTACACCGCCCTAGATCTGTTTTTCACATTTGGTTATGTGCCCTCGCCCTATTCAATTTTTGAGGGAGTGTTCAAACTGCCCCCCGGACACTACGGGATTCTCCGGGATGGAAAATTTTTGGTGTCTCAATACTGGGACTATAGATTTTCAAAAGAAAATCATGGATTGGATGAAAATTCGGTAGTCGATTTGCTCTACAAGAAAATTGAGCAAGCGGTAAAAATTCGACTGAGGAGTGATGTTCCTCTTGGTGCTTTCCTTTCAGGTGGTATAGATTCCAGCGCAGTAGTCGCTCTCATGAGCAGGCTTTC
>JABDCJ010000060.1 GCA_013288145.1 Nitrososphaerota archaeon
GGTTGCAAAGTACATTGACGAACTGCTCGTCCACCAGTACAACCTCGAACCATATTACAAGATTGAGAATATTGAAGACCTGATCGGCCATTTAATCGTCGGACTCGCTCCACACACGTCCGTGGGAATCGTGGGGCGGGTTGTCGGGTTTTCAAACGCGCAGGCATGTTTTGCGACGCCGTACTGGCACTCGGCAAAGAGAAGGGACTGCGACGGCGACGGGGATTCTATCCTTCTGATGATGGACGTGCTTTTGAATTTCTCAAAGAAATTTTTGCCCTCGATCATCGGCGGACTGATGGACGCGCCGCTCTTGATTCAACCGCTGATCTTGCCGAAGGAAGTGCAGAGGCAAGCTCATCACATGGACGTCGCATCGACGTACCCGGTGGAGTTTTACGAGGCGGCAGAGAAGAAGGTGTCTCCGGGCGAAGCGAAAAAGTTCGTAGAGATAGTTAAAGATCGACTTGGTACAGAAAAAGCGTACCAGGGGTTTGGGTTCACGCACGACACGAACGCGATCACGGTGAAAAACAACAGGTCCAGCTATTCGACGCTGGTCACTCTTACAGAAAAGCTGGACAGGCAGATCGAGATTGCGGAAAAAATCAACGCCGTTAGCCCGGATGATGTCGTGAGGTCGGTGCTCCGCACGCACTTGCTGCCGGACATTATCGGCAATACCAAAGCCTACACTTCGCAGCGCTTTCGGTGCAAGGACTGCTCAGGTAAATACCGGCGCATGCCGATAAAGGGAGTCTGCCTGACTTGCGGTGGACAGTTGCAGGCCTCGGTGACGCGCGGCTCGGTTGAGAAGTACCTTCAACTGGGATTGAGATTATCGCAAAAGTACGACGTCGGCGAATACCTGAGATCGAGGTTTGTACTTGCTTCAGAAGAACTTGCGACGCTGTTCAAACCGGAGGGACATCAATCGGATATGAACGATTACTTCCTCGGCGCTATTTCCCAGGTCGAAGTCGTAATCACGGATCATCCTGCGGAAGCTGAAAAAATAATTGTCCAGACTACGACTCTGAAGGCTCCGGCTGGACAGCTTGACGTAATCTTCGCCGCTGCTAGCATGGAAGACGAGGATGACAGAAAGAAAAAGCTCCTCCAGCCCAAGCGGCAGACTGTCGAGCAGTTTCAGACTACGCTTTTCTAGCCTGAACTTTTTCGACGCTACTCCGTTTCTTGAAGTAAACTGCGTAGATCAATGCCAGTACAATCGTAACAAAGCTTGCTCCGAGAAGTACTCCCACGAATGGCAGGATTATGAGCGAGATTGCGAGTGAGATTCCGGCAAGGATCGATTTCGTCCGGTTGCCTCGCATCAATTTTATCCCTGCTGAGGATCCGATTACGTAGATTATTATTGCCGCGCCACTCGGGATTAGTAAAGCAGTCTCAAGATCGACGTTTAGAAAGTAAAACACAACCAAAGCTAGCATCGAAGAGGAGAACAACGCTATTAGGGCGCGAGATGGGGCTCTCGTTTTCGGATCGAGCTTATCGAGAAAACTTGGTAGCGCTCCGTCCTTGGAAGCAGCATAGATCACGCGAGACATGCCAGTCATGTACGCGTTTGCGACACCAAAGATGATGAAAGCGGTTATGATCGCGATCACAACGGCGGCATAACTACCGATAACATTGGAGAGCATCGCTGCAAAAGGAGCGACGCCTCCCGCGCCAACCGCATACACCCCGGTCCCAATTGTCACAAAAGAGACCGAAACAAACAGGATTCCAATTAGAAGAACGCTGAGAAAAATACTACGCACAAAGTCTCTTTTCGGGTTCTCGAATTCTTCAGCAACATTTGAGACGTTCTCGTATCCCAGATATGACCAGAAGATCAGAGAAGCTGCAGTCCCCACAGCGATTATACCATTTGGTAGAAACGGAGAGAAATTTGAGATGCGTACCTCGCTAACGCTGGAAAGTGTTGCGGCAACCAGCAGGACGACTATGGCAACTATTACCGCAAGCTGGACCTTGGAGCTCACGACTATACCGCGAAAGTTCACAAGGAACGCCGTTGAGATGATCGCGAAAGCAGCAAGAAAAGTCTCCGCGCGATTCAAGGGGAAAGCGTAGCCAAGATATGACGCGGCAATCAGCGTAACAGCCGGCGCACCAGTGATGAACCAGAAGGCAAAGAGCCAGCTGATCACTACACCAACGCGGTAGCCAAATGCCTCCTTGGCGAAAGAGTAGACGCCGCCGGACTCTGGGTGGCGCGCCGAGAGCGATGCGAAGGTGTACGCAAACGGGAAACTGGCTAGAGACAGTCCAATCCATGCGATGATTGAACCGGGTCCCGCTATTTTTGCGGCGAGGCCAGGCATGACTAGTATGCTCGGTCCCAGAACGGAACTAACGTAGAAGGCAATCGCGTAGCGAAGCGTGATTACCTTGCGAAGTCCCGTGGACAACTACAATACTCCCTGAATGAAATTTCGGCTAAAGTTATTTAGCAATAGAGCCGACTATTGACGGTTAGTTAGCGCGAATCTGGCCGAGGAACAGGATTGTTTCGTACCGAAGAACGATCTTGCCATTTTGCTGGTACGAGTCGAAGAGCTTCCGAAGGTCTTTTTCCAGTAAAGTAAAACCGGGATCGTCCTTCGATGGAAGATACGAGGCAGAAGTCGCGCGGCCGATCAGCCCGTCGTAATCAAGGACCTGCTCGTTTGGAACTGTGAACTCTCGATAGTCCTTGCTGTCGAAAAATGCCGTTAGGTATTTTGAATCAATGTCCGGGGTCTCGCTCTTTGATGCGTTTCTATCCACGATGTTGTCGTAGTCGTCCATCATCCCGTCTTGCTTCTTGCGCTCGTTGTAGATTATCACCACGTACCCCAGAGGTTTCTTCCTCAAAATCCGGGAAAATTCTTTACGAGCTTTATCGCGATCAAACCAGTGGAGCGCCTGTCCGGCAGTCACGAGGTCAATGCTGGAATCCGGTAACCCAGTATTTTCAGCTAGGCGGTTTAAGCTCACGAATTTAGAATAGCGTGAAGTTAGATCTCTCTCTGCGAAAGATCTCATCTCATTATTTGGCTCGATGCCATAAACAAAGTTGCCGTTGTCGAGGAATACCTTTGATAAAATGCCGGTGCCTGATCCGATGTCGGCGACGATCTTGTCTTTAGTGAAATGAATCTGCGCGCCTAAAATTCCAATGATTTCTCTAGGATAAGATGGCCGGTACTTCGCATATACTTCGGCTTTGCGAGAAAACTTTTCCGTGAATCTCCCTGACACCCTTTAACCCTCTTTCAGTGCTGCGAATTTCTCAGGAGATTCCTGATGCCGATTGATTCGCATACTTCGTCGAATATTTCAATGTGGTGCTTAAACCATGGGTGCAGGATGTACGCCGTCCCGTAGCCTTCGCCGGCCGCAACGAGGATATTGCTGCTCAGGAGGACTTTCACGTGGTGTTGGACGGCTTTGTACTGCAGGCCTAGCTCGTTTGCCAGCTGGTTCAGGTTCATCGGCGAAACCCGGATGGTCTGGATTATCCGAGCACGGTTTTCCCCACCCCTCTTTCCGCCGAGGAGAAACCACAGTAGCCTACGCAATTCGGGATCGTTAGAAGACATCTTGTCGAGGGACTTCGGTTATCACTCTTGACTGATTTGGAAGAATCGTTTTAACGTTGTTACCACTTTTCTGAGTAAATTAGCGTTGACGCCTTACGTTGAGATGGCCGTTTTTTTCTCGTTCCTGAATGCAGCGTTGCTCCTCGGCCTGCTCTACGTTTACGCAAGGATACTCCTGAAAACGCATGCTCGGTACACGTTAGGGCTGATCATATTCGCTGGACTATTACTGATCCAGAACATTGTTACGCTTTCGTCGTACCTCTTCATGATCGAGTTTTACTCCTGGCAATTATATCCTGTAATTGACGTGATCGGGCTCTTTGAATTCGCAGCCCTTCTCGCACTGTTCAAGGTCACACTGTAGCTTTTTCACTAACCGGAAGGTTTCTACGCTTGTATCAACTACCAAGATAGTAATAAACCTTCATACTTTTGGATAAACGTTGATATAACAAACTTAGATCTTAACCCACTTATGAATAGCCGAATTCTAACTGCCGTTATTGCAGTTGTAGTAATTGTAGTCATTGCGGGCGTTGCAGTTGTGGCGCTGAATGGAGGAACCAAGAGTACCACGACGACAACGTCTTCGTCAACGACAATCTCATCATCGTCCATCGTAGTTCCACCCACCACGAGCTCGACGAGTTCTTCATCGTCCATTTCCACGAGTAGCAGCAGTATGATCACAAGTACAAGCAGTTCCTCAACGAGTAGCAGTACTTCGATAAGCAGCAGCTCTACAAGCACAGGCGGAGTAAAAATTATCCTTGCAAATTCGACGACACTCGGAACCTACCTTGCGAATGCTACAAACTGGACAGTGTACCTATTCACAAATGACACACGAGGCGCTGGTACGAGTAGTTGCTACGGAGCCTGTGCAACGTTCTGGCCGGCGCTTCACGGAAATGCTAGCAACCTTGTTCTTCCGGCGGGCGTGAATGCATCAGCTTTCGGTACTATCAAGAGAACTGACGGTACAACTCAGATCACCTACATGGGATGGCCGCTGTACATGTACGCAGGTGACACCGCACCAGGAGGCACCTTGGGTCAGGGCAAGTTCGGGACCTGGTTTGTAGCCAATTATCCTACACTCAAAATCCCAACAACTACATCGACGTCAGTAAGTACGACGGTGAGCTCTAGCAGCAATTCGGTGACGACTACAGTAAGCTCTAGCTCTGGCTAGAAAGTTTCCGGAGCTAGCTCGCTGTTGAATACTGAGGCAGTCCTCACCCGCATCGGCGGAGTGCTGATGCTGGGTGTTTTTGGACTGAACGTGTACATCGGTCTATACGACACAAACCTTGCGCAGATCAGCCCGATGCATCAGCAGTTGAACTGGGTGATTGCTGCGGCGGATCTGATTGCAGCTTTATTCCTGCTTGTCAAACCGAGGACCATGATCTTCAAACTTTTAGGCGGAATTGTGTGGCCGATATTTTTCGTTGGAAGTCTGTTCCTTGATGTCGAAACTAGGCTCTGCCTCGGGGCTCCATCGAATACCTGCCTTCCATCCGTTAACGATGCGTATCAATATCTGATACTTGGGAGCGCAGGTCAGGAGTGGGTGCTGTGGCCGTACACTATTCGGGTCGCAATTTCACTTGCAGTGATTACTCTGGTCCTGTCGCTGGTTTCACTATATTTCAGAAGGAAGTCGATGGTAAGAAAGCAAATGCCGCCCCAGAGCCAGCCGGCTTCTGGTACTCCAAGCGGAACAACTACTCGATAGCAGCGCTAAAAAATTTCATCCGCGCCGTCGCGACGCGGCAGTGTTTTTCCTAAATCACTAAACACCACGGGTGTACCGAAGTTAGAATACAAATAAGCGAGGCGATTTAGGAGCCCAGCTTTCGTTGTTAGTTTTGAAAGATTTTTATCTTTCTTGTGAATCGCCCGTCTCTGAAAATATTTTTGATCCCGAGAAGTTTTGAGTACGCTTCTCCAACGTCCCTTGAAGAGGCGTTCAGCTACTTGGACGAGTACGGGCAGGATTCGAAGATCCTTGCCGGCGGGCAGAGTTTGATCCCGTTGATGAAACTTCGACTCGCATCACCGAAATATGTCATTGACATAAACCGCATCCCGGATCTTGATTACATCAGGGAAAATAATGGATGGATTGAAGTAGGAGCTTTGACCCGGCACCATGCGATTGAGACTTCACAGCTCTTGAAGCGGCGCGTGCCCATAATGCCGGAAGCCGCGGCGATGATCGGTGATCCGCAGATCAGGAACAACGGCACGATCGGTGGAGCTCTGGTTCACGCTGATCCCTCGGCTGATTGGGGAGCGGTGATCATGGCGCTCCGGGCGGAACTCAGAATGGTGAGCTCGGCGGGTGAAAGAATGGTCGAGTCTGACAAGTTTTTCGTCGACACGCTCGCTGCCGCCACAAAAAGAAACGAGATCCTGACCGGTATCAAATTTCAGGTAATGGAAAAGAGCGGAAGCTCTTATGTCAAATTGGAACGAAAGACCCAGGATTTTGCGACGGTTGGAGTAGCTGCGCAAATTGCTCTAAATGATTTTGGCGCGTGCGAGTCAGTGGGGATTGGACTGGCTTCAGTAGCTTCTACGAGTATTAGGGCAAGCAAGGCGGAAGAAGTTTTAGCGGGGAAAGAATTGACAAAGGCAGCAATCGAAGAGGCAGCAATTGTGGCTTCAAATGAATGCAGTCCGAGCGATGATGTGCTCCGTGGCTCCGCAAGGTACAAGCGCGCAATGGTGAAGGTGTTAACTGAACGTGCACTGACGCACGCGGTCAGCAGGGTAAAGAAAGAGATGTGAGCATGGATAGAATTTCAAAACAGAAACGCATCCGCGTAAACGTCAACGGAAAGCAGTACGCGGAAGACGTTGAAGCAAGGATGCCGCTCGTATATTTTCTTAGAGAGCGCCTGGGACTTACCGGGACGCATGTGGGATGCGACACGACAAACTGCGGCGCGTGCACGGTGATCGTAGACGACAGGTCGGTGAAATCTTGCACAATGTTTGCGGTGCAGGCGGATGGCGCGCGAATTTTAACTATAGAAGGACTCGCTGAAAACGACGGCAAGCTGCACCCCATCCAGGAAGAGTTCTGGAATAACCACGGGCTGCAGTGCGGCTTTTGCACGCCAGGGTTTATCATGCAGGCGTACTGGCTGCTCAAGGAGAATCCGAATCCCTCGGAGGACGAGGTGCGGCGAGGCATTTCCGGCAACCTCTGCAGGTGCACGGGGTACCAGAATATCGTGAAGGCGATCATGGAAGCATCAAAGACGCGGATCGAGGTTCCCGCGACAATGTGAGGGTATGGAAAATGTCTCAAGTATTTGGAAGCAGGGTAAGAAGACGTGAAGACCCGCGATTTATCACGGGGCACGGCCACTTTACCGAGGATTTTACCGTACCGAAGATGGCAAGCGCGGTTTTTGTGCGCAGTCCGTACGCGCATGCTAAGATCAAGAGCATCCACACAGAGAAGGCAAGAGCTCAACCGGGAGTTATCGCGGTTTTCATCGGAAAGGATACGGAATCGAAGCTTGCGGCGGTACCGACGGCTTGGCCCGTGACTAACGGGAATCTAAAGACTACAAAGTACTTCCCGATCGCAATTGACAAGGTACGCTACGTGGGAGATCCGGTCGCGGTCGTGGTCGCGCAGAGCCAGAGTGAAGCGCTTGATGCGGCAGAACTGGTGGAGGTGGACTATGAGCCGCTTCCGGTCGTCGTGGATTCGGAAAAGGCCGTTGCCGCGGGTGCCCCGCTCCTCTACGAGGACGTGCCAAACAACATTGCGCTAGACTGGAAGGTCAGCGGCGGCGATATCGAGAAAGCTTTCCGGGAAGCGGAGGTCGTGGTCAACCAGAGGATCGTGAATCAACGGCTGCTGCCAACCGCGATTGAAACGAGAGGCGCGAGTGCAGACTATGATCTCGGGAGCGGTCAGCTCACGATCTGGATGACCTCGCAAAACCCGCATGTTCACAGGTTTTTGATTTCCGCGATCACTGGAGTACCGGAGACCAAGCTGCGAATAGTCTCGACAGACGTCGGCGGTGGTTTTGGATCCAAACTGCCCTGCTTTGGTGGCGAGGCGGTAGTTGCGTGGCTTGCAAAGACACTCAGGATGCCGGTAAAGTGGATCGAGGACCGGCGCGAGAACTATGTCGCAACAAATCACGGCAGGGATCACGTCGAGTACGTCGAACTTGCGGCAAAAAGGGACGGAACGATACTTGGGTTGAGGGTGAAGACGTACGCGAATTTGGGTGCGTGGCTTTCAACAGCCGGGCCTGGAGTGCCGACGATACTCTTTGCCCTAATTCTCAGTGGTCCATACAAGATTCCCGCAGTTGCCTGCGAGGTGATCGGGGTGCTTACAAACACTACCGCTGTTGATACGTACAGAGGCGCCGGGAGACCGGAGGCGACGCTGATCATCGAAAGAGCAGTTGACATGCTCGCACAGAAGATCGGGATGGACCCGGCTGAGGTGCGAATGAAGAATTTTATTCCGGAAAGTGAATTTCCGGCAAATGTACCGACGGGGCTTTCGTACGACAGCGGCAATTACGCGGGAGCAATGCGCAAGGCGCTCGGAATGGTCAACTATGAGAACTTTAGAGCAGAGCAGGCAAAGGCCCGGGCAGAAGGAAAGCTCTTGGGCCTCGGGATCTCGTCGTACGTGGAGATCTGTGGACTGGGACCGTCGAGTGTGGTTCGCTCAACGGGCTTTGGACTAGGACTGTGGGAGAGCACTACAGTTAGAGTACATCCCAGTGGAAAGGTAACAGTGTTCACCGGCGCAAACCCGCACGGTCAGGGAGAGGAGACGACCTTTGCACAGATCGTGGTCGAGGAGCTCGGGGTAAAGCTGGACGATGTTGAAATCATCCACGGAGACACCGACCGAATTGCGTTCGGCATGGGGACGTATGGCAGCCGGGCGACGCCGGTTGCGGGAGCGTCGCTCGCTGTTTCGTCAAGGAAGATACTCGAGAAAGCTAAGAAGATAGCGGCCCATCTCATCGAGGCGAGACCGGAGGACGTGGTTATGGAGAACGGGCGATTTCACGTCAGGGGATCGAAGGAACCGTCCAAGGGCTGGGGAGACGTTGCTTACGCTGCCTACGGTGCGGGGTCAAACGAGATTCCAAAGGGAATGGAACCGGGCCTCGAGGATATCACGTTTTACGATCCGGTAAATTTCGTGTTCCCATTCGGGACGCACATCTGCATCGTCGAGGTCTCGCGGCAGACCGGCGAGGTGAAGATCAAAAGGTACGTGGCGGTCGACGATTGCGGACGGCAGATCAACCCCATGCTTGTAGAGGGGCAGATCCACGGCGGGATCACGCAAGGGATCTCGCAGGCGCTCTGGGAGGAGTGCGTTTACGACCAGGACGGAAATCTCATTACCGGCTCGCTGGTCGACTATGCGGTTCCGACAGCAGTGGAGGTGCCTCACTATGAGCTGTCCCACACGGTGACGCCGTCGCCGCACAACCCGATTGGAGTAAAGGGGATCGGGGAAGCCGGAACGATTGCAGCGACTCCTGCGGTTGTGAATGCAGTGGTTGATGCCCTAAGCCATCTAGGAGTGACGCACATCGACATGCCTTTGCGGTCGGACAAGATCTGGGAGATACTGGAAGAAAAAGGGGCTGCCCAATGAATTCGTGAAGCGAATTCTTTTTTCTTCTGAACTCCCAGCCTCCAATTTTTACAGCCAGGGGATTAAGGTTGGGAATACAATCTATCTTTCCGGAATAGTTGCGTTCGATCCGCAGACAAAGAAGGTGGAAACGAAATCGATAGAGGAACAGACCGAACGTGCGATCCGCAATTGCGAGCTCATCCTGCGGGAAGGCGGGGGGAATCTGGGAGACGTCGTGCAGGTGATCGTGTTGCTAAAGAATCCAGAGGATTTCGACGGGATGAATCGTGCTTACCTGAAGATCTTTCCAAATGATTCCCTTCCAACTAGAGCCGTTACAAAGCTTGGAGTGGACCTTCCAAATATCTTGGTTTCTGTGATGATGACGGCTGTTTTGCAAGAAGGACCGACTCAAAGATAAGAATTAGATTTTGAGGTTCAGCCTCAACTTGTCTCTGACGCGGACCGCGCCCCGGATGAGATGAAAATCTGCGATGGTAATGTCATCTTGGGATCTAACATATTGAAAAATGTCCTCTGCCGCGGCGACGTTTTTGCAGATGAACAAACTGTTCACGCTTGGTCCGACGTAAGTTTCAATCAACAGAAGAGAGTCGTCGAACTTTTCAGAGATATTCGAAATGAGCGGTTTCAGGGCTTTTTGAGACGAAGCAGTGAAGTAAATCTCAATCGGTACGCCTTCGACCTTGCTTGCATCCCAGCTTGTCAGAATTAAGAGAGCATTCTTGTCAGTCAGGGTTCCCAATCTTCTCTTGACTGTTCGCAGCGAAACACCGGTCTCCATTGCGATATCAGTCTGCGGTCGCTGGAAGCTGTCTCTTATGCTACTGTAGATGGAGCGATCCTTTCCGGAGAAATTTGTCGTACATTCCGGGAAGCTGATCGTTTCTCTCCTGATCTCTGTAAAGCGACCAACCTCGTCGTTGAATTTTTGCAGGTAACGATTGAGTGCCTCCGGCTCTTCGTGGGCGAATACGAAAGAAACAGTTTGCCCTAAATAGAGAATAATCGTCCTTACGTTGCTCGTCTTGGAAAGCTCTTTGATTCCCCTGTCGCGAGATTCCTTATCCGGGAATTCGAGCCAGACCTTCTGCACCTTCAACGACAGGAGATTTGGATTGATCATGGCAGACCAGCCCAAAAACACGCCCTGCCCTCTCAGTCGCGTTATCCTATTTCGCACCGTGTCCTTGTCGATGTCAAGCTCGGAAGCGACGTGGCGCAAAGAACTCAGTCCGGTGGGGAATGGATCAAACTCGGAACTCCCGCCGGTGCGCAGTTTCCGGAGTATCTTGATGTCGAGAGGATCCAAAAACTGAAACGTCCTGAAAGAAACGACAGAGACTCTTTTACTTTTCATGTGTCACTTTTGTCTGTCCCATTCAGACGCAACGTTATCTGCAACGAGATTCGAGGGACAGGGTGATGGACTTCGGGAAGAAAGTGTCTGTTGTGAAGATTTCCCGGGAAAGAGCGGAGAACGAAAAAAAATGCATTCACTAGACCAAACTGTGCAAAAGGAGAAAGCTGGGAAGAGTAAAACGAGGATTCTTTCGCTGGTTGCACTTGCCGGAGTCGCGCACTTTGGCCTGACGATACTTCTCCTGAGCTTGCTGACAACGACGTACAGCCCTATCACTCAGGCAGCCAGCGATTATGGAGTCGGTCCCTTTGCCACAGAGATGAACTTAGGATTTTTTGTAGGTGGAATCGGTATCATTGCGTTTGCCACAGCTATGGCCCGGCACAAACCCCGTTCCATAGTCGGATCTGCTTTTCTCGACGTTGCCGGCGCGGTCTTGATCATGGATTCATACTTTACCACTAACCTTGAAGGTGCCCCAGCTACGTTGCATGGAACAATTCACGGCTTCGGAGGCTTTTTCTTCTTCCTGACGGCGCCGATTGGAATGATTCTTGTTTCTCGCAAGTTTGGACGCAAGAGATTTTTCGTAACACTTGCCGCATTAATCGTCGCGTATGGCTTTCTATTTGCAAACTCTGTTCTGCCAAATACAGGTGGCCTTGCCGAACGAATTATTCTGCTGGTGATTTTCTCGTCGGTGATTGCTGCATCGTTAAAACTTTACAGAACTTCTAAAGGAGAGAGTCCGTCTTGATATCACCATACAGGCTGTCGAGGGTACTCATCGCAGTGGCAGTTGTTATCTCGCCCATACTGCTGGGTGCATGGTTCGCCCTCTGTCCGCAGTATGGCAATCCACAGTGCCCTACGAGCGCAAATACGCTTGCAGCACTGGTAGCTTTCAGGAGTGCAGATCCGACATTGATGTCAGTGTTTCTGACGATAAGTACGGTCATTCCCTACGTCTACCCGCTGAGCTACATCGGGCTCGGGTTGCTCGCATTTAGGCGTTCGCCACGGCTAGCAATAGCTGGAATCATGCTCGGGTGGTTCGGGAGCATCGCCTGGGGATTGATAGGACCAGGCGAGTTCATCTACTATGATGCCGCACACCTTGGGAACGACCAGCTTGCAACGACCCTTCTGAATGGCTTGTATGGACACTGGCAGATCTACTATATTGTTGCCACGGGCTGGGTGATCGGGCATCAGGGAGCTTACATACTGCTCGGTGCTGCGCTTTGGAGGGCGAAAGCGATTCCAAAGTGGGCTGCGCTACTATTGATTGTCAGCGGTCCGATAATGGGGCCGATAGCGTATGGTTCGAACGTTGGATGGATACAAGTCGGCGGATACGTTCTGGTTTTGATCGCAAGCGTTCCCGTAGCTATCAAACTTGCAGGAAAAGTTCCTGTCGTTGCCCTAACGATAAGCGAAACTACGCACTAGTCTCAACGCTGCGTTCGAGTGGCGCCCTGCTCAAGGGTGCGAGGGATCTTGCCGCGCGGTAGAGGAAGTACGCGTCAACTGCGAGTAGAGCCTCATCCGCGATCCGGAAAGCGGGGAAATCCTGAGAGAACACGGTATCGATTAACAGAAGCAAGAACAGGAATAACCCGAGCCATTTGAGGTGTTCCCGTAGGATTGGATCCCTTGACCGCTTGAAGCTCAAGTATAATGCGAGAAAACCGAGAAACACCCAGCCGAAAGATCCGGCGATGAAAGCCCCACCATTTCCTCCGGGGATATTGAAGTAACTAACATGGAGAAAAATTACTGAGGCGAGACTGCCGGCTGTTGTAAGAAATGTAAAGAACCACACGAAATATCTCAGCTGCTTCCAGAGAAACGTGTTCCGGTTCAGCGGGTCAGAGCGCCTCGCCACCTTGATTGTGATGTCGATCCACACAAGCATTACTATCCCGGCTGTGTCGACGACGAAGTACTCTAGCAAGCCCAGGTAGAAATTATCGGAGGCGAAGAATCTGATCAGGAGGTTTGATGAAACGAGCAGCGCGAAGGTGATCGCGGCGATACCGACCCAGCGCGCACGTTCTTTGAATAGAGGACTCATTAATGCCCTCCGGATCCTGAAAGCCCACACTGCACTGTAAATGTAGAATCCGAAGACGATTGCTCCGAACGCAAAGAGCAGGATAGAGGTGACGAGCCCTAGGATATCACTTGCTGACATATGGTGTCATCTCCATTTTTCCCTTCGAAAACTCGTACCGGTAGTAGGTAGGGCGGGGCTGCAGACCACGCATCTTTCTCACGCGAAATAGTGGCTCAACCCTTGGACCTTCCTCGTACAATCTTAACTCAAGTACCCCGTCGAATAGCTGCTCCATAGCTGCGAGCACCTGAGGCTGGTGCATACCTTCCTCTATTGTCGCAAGAAACACGGCGTTGTTTTTCTTTGAATCCGCGAGTAGCTGGCCGAAGAAACGGTAGATGGTATCTGGTGGGTTCAGCATCAAGAGAGGCGAGAGGACGTCTGTGACGACACGGATCCTTTTTCCGTCCACCACGTTTTTCCTGATGCTCTCCTTGACGGTCGCAGAGATCGAGGTCAGGTCATTCATGTCAACTTTTGATTCACTGCCCTCAGAAGCAATCCAGGAAGGCAGTTTGTCTGTAGAAATTCGGAATGCTTTGAGATCTTCGAGGACCTCGGACACAGCAAGGTGCGTGACGTAGAGGCATGGATCTCCAACAACTAAACCTGATCTCGTGAACCAGTAACCGAGAGCTTCCTTTCCTACACCGGGCGGACCGGCAACCAAGATTGAGGATTTTTCTGGATAGCCATCGCCACCTAGTACTGTGTCAAGTTGCTCCAGACCGGTCGAGACCAAAGTTCAATCCTGCTTTAAACTGAGAAACTGATTTATTATAATCCAGACTGTGGAAAAGTCGGACACAAATTGGAGTTATGAATTGATTTCCCTGTTCTTAAGGAAAAGGGACGTGTGCACTAAATTTTATAGCGATATCTTTCCCCGGCGTCGACCGGCTGCCGGAAACTTTGGAAAAGCTCAAATTAGTGTTGCTTTGGCTGGTTTCTTTCTCCGTACCAGAACAAAACATAGCTCCTGTTTGTAATCAAATGCA
>JABDCJ010000061.1 GCA_013288145.1 Nitrososphaerota archaeon
AGTGGATATGTATTTGGCGATAGTCTCTGTCTCCGGAATCCGAGGAGTCGTAAATCGGGATATCGACGAAATGTTTGCGATTAGCTTCGGAGTAAAATTCGGAAACTTTCTGCATTCTGGCTCGGTTGCAATTGCAGCTGACACGAGAAAAACTGCCCCGCTGATGAAAAATGCGATTGTTTCTGGACTGATTCTTTCAGGGTGTACAGTTTTTGACCTGGGTTACTCTTCCACTCCGAGCGTTTTCAAAGAGGTCGCTGTCAAGGGGCTCGATGGGGGAATTATTGTTACGTCCTCACACAATCCGCCCGAGTGGAATGGAATCAAATTTGTGATAAGACCGGGCAGAGGGGTTTTCGAATCCGAGTTAAACTCAATCGAAAGTGCATCAACTAATCCATCAAGAAATTTCGGCAGGATCTTTCCAAGCCGAGCTTCTTACGTTGAAATTCTCAGGAACAAGGCTGGTAAAGATTCTGCAACCGGCGTCAAAGTAGCTCTCGACCTCGCAGGTGGAGTAGGGTCACTTTTTATTCCAAAAGTTGTCTCGTACCAGGGAAGCATAGTTCACACCATTCATAGCGCGCCGGGAATATTTCCTAGAATCATCGACCCTACTGCGGATCCCTTGATTCTCCTTTCAGATTTAGTCACTTCGGCAAAGTGTGATGTCGGTTTCGCTTACGACTGCGATGCAGACCGGCTAGTAATCGTGGACGAACACGGAAGGAAGCTGTCCGGAGATGCTACTCTTTTGATTTGTCTTCGATATTTTCTAGAAAACACGAGAAATAGACAGATCGTTGTCAGCGTCGACACTTCTTTATCCGCAGAAGACCTGGTTCGTGAGTTTAATGGGAAAATCATCTACTCGAAAGTCGGCGAACCAAATGTCGTTCAAAAAATCCTTGAAAATAATTCAGGTGCCGGAGGAGAGGGAAGTTCCGGTGGTTACATTGAACCATCCTTCGTGATGTGCCGCGATGGTGTTTATGCCTCAACGATGATATTGAAGCTGATAAAGTCGGAGGGATCGCTTTCTAAATTACTACGCCAGTTTCCAGAATATCATCAGGATCGTGGCAAGGTTGAGATTGACAGAAAACTCACCGGACAAATATTGGAGACTCTCGCCGCGACGGAGAGAGAACCTGATCAGACAGACGGATTAAAGATTAGAATGGATGACAAATCCTGGGTCTTGATTCGCGGATCGAATACTGAAAATGTGATCCGGGTCTCAGCTGAAGCCAAGAGTTCAGAGAGGGCCAAAAGTCTCGTTTCCGATTATGTTCGAAAAATTAACGCATTGGCTTCCGAAGTTCAGAAACAACCTCTTCAATCGATTTAGGACGATTTTGAAATGAATGGCGAACGTACGCTTGATGAAGAATCCATCATAAGGATTCTCTGGTCCAAACTTGGAAAATCTGCGACAAATCGAGATCCTTTCGAGGATGATGCAGCCTGGGTGATAAATCATTCCAAAGAAAAATTTCTTGTCGCCAAGGCAGACATGTTCGTTGCGTCCACCGATGCTCCACCCCAGATGCAACCTTGGCAAATGGCCAGAAAATCAATTGTCGCCTGTATCAGCGATCTTGCGGCTAAAGGAGTCCATCCCGATTACTGCTTGATCTCCATTGGACTACCAAAGCATTTTGCGAATGAGGATTTTGTCAGTTCAATGGCAGAGGGTTTCTCAAAAGCTGAATCCGAATACGGCGTCAAAATAATCGGCGGCGACACGAACGCTACCAGCTCTGATTTCGTAATAGACTGCTCAATCTCGGGATTTGCAACATCTCTCGTACATAGAAAAGGCGCTCGAACGGGCGACCTTGTCGGGGTCAGCGGAAAGTTTGGGGCACAACCTGCCGGATTATTGATTCTTTTAGGCAAAGCAAAATCTTCAGACAAAAGTTTTGAAACCCTTGCTGTTAAATCTGTACTGGAGCCGGAAGCCCGATTAGATGCAGGTCTATCGGCTTCAAAATTTCTTTCCAGTTGCATAGACTCCTCTGACGGACTTGCAATTTCCCTCTATCATCTCATAGAGTCGAATGAAAAGAGCTTTGATCTTGATGTACTTCCGATACAAACCGGTGCTGAGCAATTCGCTCTGGAAAACGGTCTCGAGAGTAGCGAGTTGGTGTTATTCGGAGGCGAAGAGTATGAGCTCGTGGGTACTTACTCAAGGGAGAATGAGGAGGAAGTTGCAAAACTTGGGTTCCAGACAATCGGTAAGGTGATAGAGAATCGAGAGGGCGAACCCATGTTGCTAGTAAATGGAGAGCCGGTCGCTCGACGCGGCTGGATTCACTTCAAGTCCTAATTGGATTCGATCGCGTCTTTCAATACTGATTCGTATTCAGCGTACATTTTCTCTAGTTTCGACTCATCATCTGACTCCGAGTAGATCCTGATAATCGGTTCCGTCCCGCTTGGCCGGAGAAGTATCCAGCTGCTGGAATCAGTCCAAATTTTCAAACCGTCAGTCCGATCAATTTTCATGCCCTCTGAGGTTGCTTTCTCCTCTATCACCTTCATCACCGCCGGTCTCTTTTCTTTAGGGCATTCAAATTTTGATTTCATCTGATAGAATTTCTTCAGTCGCGAGATGGCTTGATTGAAGCTTATCTTCTGGGCGGAGAGGGCATCCAATACAAGGGCAGTCGTCATAGCCCCATCTCGAACCGGAATGTGAGGACCATAAAAGAATCCGCCGTTCTCTTCCAGACCGAGAGGAGCGTTATTGTCTATCATTGCTCTAGAAACGTCGACGCTTCCGACAGTTGTCCAGATTGCTTTTGCATCGTGTTTTGCTGCAATGTAGCCTACAAGTGCTGAAGTGCTCACCGTTGTAACAATGGGTCCGCCTTTGTGTTTTGTAAGCAAATAATCTGCAAGCATGGAACCTGTCCTGTCTCCCCAATAGATTTCGCCATTCTCGTCGCAAAACAGACTCCGATCGCCATCGCCGTCGTATGCCACTCCAAAGTCAGCGTGATAAGATCTGACCGCCTCGCACATGTCATTCAGCACCGAAGGAGTCGGCTCGGGTCCGCGACCGGGGAAATTTCCGTCAGGCTGTCCGTTTATCGTAATCACTTTGCATCCCAGTCTCTCGCAAAGGTACGGAGCAGTGACCGCCTGCGCGCCGTTTCCGATGTCGAGCACTACGGTAAATTTACTTTCGGAAATTTTGGAGCGATTCACCTGAGACATTATTCCAGAAATGTAATTTTCAACGACGCGAGTCTCCTTTCCGGATCTCCCAACCGACTGCCAATCGGGACGATTGTATTTCTTACCAAGGAATATCGACTCTACTGAAGCTTCGTCCTCCCTTCTGACTTCAACCCCATCGGAACCGACGAGCTTTATTCCATTGTATTGTGCGGGATTGTGAGATGCGGTCACTATTATTCCTCCACCGTAACCGAGCGTCCTTACTCCAAACTGATGAGCAGGCGTTGGAGCGAGTCCCGCGGAATTCGCATCGTTTCCCGCGGACAACAGACCCGACATTACGCTTCCTGCTAGCGCAGGAGAAGAATTTCTGACGTCATTCCCAACTAGAACGGGTTTGGAGGTTCCGAGAAGAGTCCCGATTGACTGGGACATTTCTGCGATAAACTCTAGAGTGATATCCTTGCCGGGTATGCCTCTTATGCCGTTAGTTCCAAAAAATTTTCGAGATGCGGATGCCAAAGAAAGCCGACGACTATCGGTTGTCTTGTTTTCGACTTATAAATTCCGCTAGGCTCCCTCTCTATACTCGGAATCTAAGTGTAAAGTAATCCAAGTTTATGAAATATGTTATCCCCAAAACCAGCCCTTATCCTCGCATGAAAGTTCCGAGCCGCAAGTATTGCAACGAAGATGGCATGTCTGGATGGATGTCATGCTGTTCTGACATAGCGGACAGCTCACTGTGTCTTTCCTTTCTGTCGGCGATTCCGAGGCTATCGTCATAGAGAACCTTTTCACAACACTTTCTTTCCTTCAATTCTTTTCTAATAGTAAAATTATCGATGAAGAATTCCTTCGTATTACTTTTCCAAGTGCCTAAGAATTTTCAAAGTAAATTCCTTCGTAGTTGCTCGACCTCCAAGATCCTGGGTAAATTGATCATTGTCTTCCGAGTTCAATACATTCATCGTAACTCCTTCAATGTCCAAGGCTGTTTGATGGATTGACTCATCCCCGATTCTGGAGTACAACCATTGCAAAAGAAGACTCGTCGAAAGTATCTCCGCACTTGGGTTGGCGATACCTTTTCCGGCAATGTCCGGCGCACTCCCGTGAACGGCCTGGGCCATCGCATAGTTTTCCCCCGAATTCAAAGAGGGTGCAAGACCTAGTCCTCCAACTGTGCCTGCGGCAACGTCAGATAGAATGTCCCCAAACATATTGGTCGTAACCAACACATCGAATTTCTCAGGAGACATGACTAGATGCATCGCGACCGAGTCGACCAACCCTTCTTGTAGCTCAATTTGCTGATATTCTTTGGCGACCCTCCTCACCTCTTCGAGGAACAAACCATCTCCCTCGATCAATACATTTGCCTTGTGGACCGCCGTGACGAGATTCTTCTCGCCCCTTGATTGCGCTATTTTGAATGCAGTTTCAGCTATTCTGCGGCATGCTTTTCTTGTAACAACGCGCAAAGAAAGTACAGTGTTTTCGTCCGGCCAGAACTCACCATATCCTTTGTACAGATTCCTATCCGGGTAAAAGTCCTCGGTATTCTCCCTGACAATAATCAAATCTATTTTTTGGTGATCTTTCGATCTTATCGATCGAATCGGTCTCAAATTGGCAAATAGATCAAATGCTTTTCGTATTTTTCCCGACGCCATTGGGTAGTCAGGGTCGTCCTTTGGGTATGTCCCGGAAGATAGAGGTCCAAGGATCCAGCCGTCGCATTTTTTCATTTGTTCGATTGTGCTCGGAGGCAAACTCCGGCCGACCGAATTGTAAGCTTGAAATCCTATCGGAAGATAGATCAATTCCAGAGGCAGTAAGTTCTTCTTTGCATCTTTCCGGAGGACCTCGACGGCGCTCTCCACAACTTCAGGTCCTATACCATCCCCCTTCAGAATTGCGAGTCTCAACGGTCGTTGGATCATGCTAGCAAGAGATCGCCATACTTCTCGACGTAAGCCAGAAGGCCGCCTTCATTAAGAATTGCCTCCATTGTCTTCGACATCTTTGGGAAAACAAGTTCTTGGTTCGTAGTAAGGTTCTGGACTTTGCCCCTAGCTAGATCCAGTACTAGTTCGTCGCTGTCTCCTATTGAAGCGGTATCTACTACTATTGCAGGAAGCCCGATGTTTATCGCGTTTCTGTAAAAAATCCTCGCAAATGAGCTAGCGAGAACCGCTCTAACCCCGAGCATTTTGATAACTAGAGGCGCTTGCTCGCGGCTGGAACCCATGCCGAAGTTTCTGCCTCCAACTACAAAGTCCCCTGGTCTCACATTAGATGGAAAATCGCTTCTAGCATCTTCTAGAGTATGCTTTGCAAGCTCCGGTAGGTTCGACCGAAGGCTCATGAATCTACCGGGAGATATCTCGTCCGTACTAATGTTGTCTTTGAACTTCCAGGCTCTTCCGGTCATAATCTTTCATCGAACTCCAATTGTAACTCTACAGAAAGTCCCTTGGATCGGTAATCTGTCCAGTGATAGCCGTCGCTGCGGCTGTTGCGGGCGATCCCAAGTAGGTCTGCGCTTTCGGATTTCCGGTTCTTCCTGGAAAATTCCTGTTTGAGCTGGAAAAGATGACATCATTATCAGCTGGAATTCCGCCTAGAGCCCCGAAGCATACGCCACAACCGGCCGGAGTTACCAATGCGCCCGCAGCTAGGAGAGTTTCGAGAATACCCTCCTTCACACACCGCAGGTAGACTTTGCTCGAAGATGGTGTCACAATGAGCTTCAATCCCTTAGTCTTCTGGCGGTCTTTGAAAATCTGGGCTACAGTTCTCATATCCTCAATCCTAGTATTGGTGCAGCTCCCGATGAAAACTTCGTTAACTTTCACTTCAGTTACCTCCGAAATAGGTTTCACATTGTCAGGAGAGCTCGGCAATGCAATTTGTGGTTCCAGCTCATTCGCGTCTATTGAAATTTCAGATTCGTAAGTCGCGCCATCATCAGCTTTAATTTCTCGGAAATCCTCGGCTCTATCGAACTCCCTAAGGTATTGCAGAGTTTTCTTATCTGATGCTATGATGCCCGTTTTAGCCCCGGCTTCGACCGCCATGTTGGTCAGCGTAAGTCTGCCGTAAACATCCAGGTTTTCAATCGCCTCGCCCTGGAACTCAATAGATTTGTAAGCGGCGCCGTCGGTGCCTAGAATTGAGAGTGTCTTCAAAATTAAATCCTTTGCGAAAACGCCCCTCGTAAGCTTTCCATCAACGCTGATTTTGATCGACTCGGGAACTCGCAACCAAGTTTTTCTAAGTTTCATTGCGACTGCAATGTCGGTTGCTCCCATGCCTGTCGCGAATGCTCCGAGCCCTCCGGACGTGCAGGTATGAGAATCGGTCCCGACAACTAAGTCGCCAGGGGAAGTATAATCCTCTGCCATCACCTGGTGACAGATACCGTTTCCTGCGTCCGAGAGAATAAGCCCATTATTCATCGAGAAAGTCCTGACTGTCGCCTGGTCGTTCGAAAGCTCTTTGGTCGGGCTAGGGACAGCATGATCGATAAAGAAGATCGTCCAATCTTTTGAGTCGCCCAGACTACCCGCATTTAGTTTCTGGATTTGATTGATTAGAAGCGGTCCTGCTGCATCATGACTGAAAGTGTAATCGACTTTGACGATAACGACCTCCCCGGCGGATACCTCGCCTGTTGCGGTATGAGATCCGATTATTTTTTCCGATAGTGTCTTAGATTTCAATAGATTTCACTATGATTTTTTTCAAACAATTAGTTTCGTAGCATTAACTCCATAATTGAATTCGTTAGGATATCGGCACAGCTGAGAATCTCTTCGACGCTAACGTTCTCCTCAGAGCTATGTGATAGCACCGCTTCTCCCGGCCCATATGTTACAGAATCGACACCAAAGGTTTGTGCATAAGTGTTCATGTCGCCGGTCCCTGACTTGGTAATGAATTGAGGTTTCGATCCTTTCCTCAGAATTGATCTGCTCAGAGCTCTGACAAGTGGTGAATTCAAAGGAACTCTGTAGGGTTCGGTCGGTTCATCGAAAGCAGCCGAAATCTGAGCCGAAGGTAATCGTAATCCAAAATCCGAAATTACAGATTCGACAGCAGTTCTTGCTTGACTTGTTTGAGATCCGATAGGAACTCGAATATCTATTGTTGCACTCGTTTTCCCCGGAATAACATTGTGCGCCGTGCCACTCGAGATCTCGGTTAAAGCAACTGAGAATTGTTCGAGCGAACCTGTCTCTGTCACAACAAGTACCTTCTTCAGTGTTGAATAAACATCGTAAAGAAGTTCAGCAGAGTTGATCACAAATTTCGGTGCGCTGGCGTGAATCTCAGGAGTGATAATCGTAAGTCTCAGAGTCAGGTGACCACGATAACCAACTGTTATTCTCGACAAGCCTCCCGGTTCGCCGAAAAACGCGTAATCCGCTTTCAGATTGCTTCGAATGATTTCTGCTAATCCTGAACTGGAACGTTCCTCTTCGGTTACACCAGCAAAAACTATCCTTCCGACCGACTGGCCTTGAAGTTCTGATGCTAAGTTATCAAAGGCAAAAAGCAAACTGATTAAAGGTCCCTTCGCATCACATGCTCCTCTCCCGAAAACTCTTCCGTTCTCCATTCTTACTGGCAAGACTCCCGGAACCGTATCCATATGACCGCAAAGTAAGACAGTCTTGTTGCCGCTGCCGAATTCACATAGCACGTTTCCCACCGAATCGAGTCTCGGTGACAAGTGTTTACTCTGAAAGTATTCCATAATTGCTTTTGCGAAACCAGATTCTTGTCCCGAAGGGGAATAGGTCGAGACCGCACGAAATATGAAATCAGATTTTTCGTCGGTCATCCCTGGCTCGGGCGTCATGTGATTAGTTCAAACTCTAATGCGGACTGGTAGTTTTTCCAAGCCTAGTTCTTGCTCAGATTTAACAGGAAATCTAAGATCATTCCTGGGATGTCTACCTTGCTCTGAGCCATCACGTTCTTGAACTCCGTGGTGTTATTGACTTCGTGAACGAGAAGTCCCTTGTCTTCCGATTCCATCAAATCGACGCCATAGAAACCGTTTCCAAATGGGCGAGTCGCGCGAAGACAGATGTCATCTAGTTCTTTCGAGATTGGAAGATTTTCAGCCTTTCCGCCACGGGCTGTATTAGTTCGCCAATCGTTTGTTGTGGAAATCCGGTAAATCGCTGCTACAGTCCGGTCTCCTATGACTACTGCCCTAATATCTCTCGGCGGACGTTTTACTTTCTCCTGGATGTAGTACACTTGATACAGCGGAAACATTTCCTCTCTATCCTCTATTACGCTCTTTGCGGCGTCCACATCGTTCAGCAGAGCTACCATTCGCCCCCAGCTTCCAATAGTAGGTTTTAGAATGGCAGGATATCCAAGCTCATCGAGAGCTTTGAGCGCAGCGTCCTCTGTGAAAGCGAGCTTTGTCCTTGGAGTCGGCACACCATTGTTCGCAAGTATCAAACTGGTTATGAGTTTGTTTCCCGTTTTCAGTGCCGTGTCCAAACCGTTAACAACGCGGCATCCTTGACCTTCCAAAACAGCCGTCAAATGCAGATTGCGGAAGTAAGATGCACTCCGCTGTAGAACGACTTTGCCAAATTTTTCGGTAATCTGGCTTGAGTCGAGCAGATCGAAGTACAGATCCTTAGAATCATAGGTTTTGAGTTCAACCTCTCCGCCCTTTTTCTTCGCCGCCTCTATGATCGATTTTTCTTCCAGTCTTACGAGATCGTAGACCATTGAAATGCGGTGCATACGATCTCTTGATTACTCTCCCCAGTCCTCGCCAACAGTTTCAGCAGGCTTTATGTCGAGCATCCCGGAATCTGAAATGTCGAGTTCAAAAGAACTGCCGCAATCGTTGCAGGTTACAATCTCGCCGTCGATCGCGTCATTTGGTACTCTTAACTCGCCGTAGCATTCTAAACAATTCATTTTGGTTCTATTCACCTCCACTAATTTTTCTGAGCAGCGGCCGAAATATTTTCAGTCATCCTAACTGCCTCTGCTTCCATTTCATCCGTCAATCCTAATTCAAACAGGTCGCCAACTCTCAGGTTTTTTAATCGTCGGGCAAGCTTCTGACTTTGCTCAGCAGACGGATCAAGGCCTAGAGTCTTCAACAAAAACGCTGCCCCGTTCTTGCCGGAAAGCTCGCCGAAAACAATCCTTCTTGAATTCCCCACCGTTTTAGGTGGAATCAACTCGTAGGTCTCTGGATTTTGAATAATCGCGGCGAGATGAGTGCCAGCTTTGTGAGTGTACGCGTTCTTTCCGACAAGCGGCCGGCTGTTCGGGATCTGTGAGTTGGAGTAACTGGCAATCAATGAAGAAAGTTCGCTCAGCATTTCGTACCGGAACTGCCTTTTTACTCCGTAGAGCAATCGAAGTGCCATCGTAACTTCAGCAAGTGAGGCGATTCCCACTCTTTCTCCGCATCCGTCAATAGTAACATGAATTTGGTCTGCACCTGCTTCAATACTTGCAAGAGAGTTGGCAAGAGCGAGCCCCAGGTCGTTGTGACAATGAACATCTATCGGCGCCACCGTAGATCTTCTTGCGAGCTTGACTAGATTCTTCATTCCCTCAGGTAGCATTATTCCAACAGTGTCGGGTATGCCAATTCTATCTGCGCCTGCTTTTGTAATCTCGGAAATAAAGTGAGAAAGGTACTCGGGGTTTGCGCGGCTGGCATCTTCAACAGTGAAGCGCAAACGCAGGCCATGGCGCTTGGCGTACTCAACTGCTTCGATTGATCTTTCAAGAGCTTCTTCCCGGGAAACATGGAGCTTGTTTCGCAAATGGATATCCGAGACTGAATGGTACATTGCGATCCACCCGACATCGCAAGAAAGCGCGACATCGATATCTGAAGTAAGTGCCCGGCCGTGTGAAATAATCTCCGCGCTAAAACCTGCTCTTTTCATCTCTTTCAGAGATTCTCGGTGAGATTCAGAAATAACCGGGCTGATTTCGATAGAATCCACGCCGAAATAGTCGAGCATCCAAGCAATCTGAAGTCTCTGTCTCTTGGAAAATGAGATCCCTACGCTTTGCTCACCTTCCCTGAGTGTCGAGTCTAGAATAGAAACGTTTCCAACTCGAGTCTCCGGATCTCCGGAATTCAGAAAGTTAGAGTAAAATGAAGCGCCAACGGGATAACCATCATTTAGAATTTCAACCTGGTTCAAATTGTAATTCTCACTGGCTAGAGATATACGATAAACGCACTTTCGATGCGAATATATCTGTTGTTGCTGCGAAATCAGCGAAATACTTTCAAAACTACGACGGTATTCGTATCATCTATGCCAGTTAACTTGCGTATTTCGTCGATAGTTCCATTGATCTCAGCTATATTCGCACCGCCAACGATTACCGCGATGTCGTACTCACCGGTTATCTCGAAAATAGACTGGACTCCCTTCATTTTCTTGAGCCGGCCAGATATTTCGGACGTCGGAAAACTCGGATTTACCGAAATTAAGCTGATCGCATTCGCTTGGGGGCCAATGTTCGTTTCAATCGTAAATTTTGAAATTGCGCCGGATTTTACCAGCTTCGAGACTCGACGTCTGATTGCAGCCTCTGATAGATTCACCGATTTCGCAATTTCCACAAACGGTCTGCGACTGTCCTCTCTCAGCATTGACAGAAGTTTTTCATCAATTTGATCAATCACCACGGTACTCAATATTACGAGGCAACCTCTTCCACAGCTTTGAGACTCGACCCGCCCTTTCTTTCTATCCCCAAAAATATCTGATCTAGGCTTTGTACTACCCGATCCATTTGTTCCTTTGTGATGACTAGGGGCGGGAGGAATCTTAGGATATTCAGACCTGAATAAAGCAAAATCAGGTTGTATTCAAAGCCTTTCATGATCACGTCTTTTACCGGGATTTTCAGCTCGACCGCAATCATCAAGCCTTTCCCTCTAACTTCCCGGACAATCGACGGATGCTTGGTTCGAAGGGATTCGAGTTTGCCGGTGAGATACTCTCCGCTATCTAGAGCCTTTCCCATCAAGTTTTCTGATATCAGAAAATCGAGAGCTGCGTAAGCTGCAGCGCATCCGAGCGGATTACCACCGAAGGTACTAGTGTGTTCTCCAGGCTTCATTGCCGAAGATACTGATTCAGTCGTTGCAGCTATTGCAAACGGATAACCTCCCGCGATTCCTTTCGAAGCGGTTAGTATATCCGGAGAAACCCCCCCAATTTTCGCAAGCCCAGAGCTTTCCTGTCCTTCCAAATCCCGATTGCACTTCATCGAAAATCAAAAGAGCCCCCTTTGATTTCGTGGCCTCTTTCAATCCTGGAAGAAATTCATCTGGCGGAACATGAATTCCGCTCTCGCCCTGAATTGGTTCTACCAATACGGCGGCGACAGAGTCATCAATGGCCTCGCGTGCTTTGTCAAGATTTCCAAACGGTGAAAAACGGACTCCCTGCACGAGCGGTTCAAACGGTTTTCTGTATTTCTGGTTCCATGTTGCAGACAACGCCCCGTACGTCTTCCCATGGTAGCTCCCAGTAAAAGCGACAATGTTAGAGCGTCCGGTTGCTTTTCGCGCGAACTTTATCGCGGCTTCATTTGCCTCCGCACCACTATTACAGAAGTATACTCTCGAGAGACCCGGAGGCAGGTGTTTTGACAGCTGTCCGAGATATCTTTCACGAGAATCGTTGTATAGCGAGCTATGGCAGACAACTAGTTTCATAGCTTGTTCTGATATCGCACTTGCAACACGCCTGTTCGAGTGGCCAACTATTGCGACTCCGTAACCTCCGGAAAGATCGATGAACTCTTTGCCTGTAGAATCATAGAGCAGTGCGCCATCTCCACGGACTATCTCCAAGGGGAATTTCTGGTACAGCGGAATCAGGTGATTGTCTTCGACATTCAATTCGAGATTACCGTCCCGCGTCCGGAAAGTGCATTTTGAAGTGGATGCTCTTTAAGACCAGATCCTATCACCGATCTTGTTGCACCCATTTCGACTGCTTCAACCGCAGCGATTACCTTCTTATCCATTCCTGCACCTATCAGGGGCAGGGATTTTCTTGCTTCTTCCGTCGTCATTTTTTCTACCACTATATTGTCTAAAATCAAACCTTCAGTGTCTGTCAGGAAAATAGCTGCTTCAGCCTTTAGGGCGCCAGCCAAGTGCGAACAAGCTCTGTCCCCATCAACGTTCAACAATTCAAATTCTTCTCCGGCAGCTACGGGCGAAATAATGGGAACGAGGTCGTTCGATAATAGCATTTCGAGAAGATCAGTATTTACGCCATTAATTTTTCCAGTAAATCCGCCTTCGATTGCAACCTTGCGACCGCGTTCGTCCATTACAATGAGTTTCTTCTTCCGCTGTGCTCTAAGTAGCATCCCATCAATACCTGTAAGCGAAACGCTCTGAATTCCACTTTTTTCGAGTGTCTGAACGATTTGCTTTGCGAGGAGGCCCGACATTACCATTGTAAAAATCTCGGCGGTTTCCTTGTCCGTGTAACGACTCTTGATGCCTTCGGGTGAGCTGATAAATTGCTGTTTCTTGCCTAATTTTTCAGCGACATCCGTCACCTGATCCCCGCCTCCGTGAACTAGCACAATGTTGAATCCAGAATTTCGTAGCGCTCTGATATCATCTACGATTGTGGGATTGACTCCAGCGATAATGCTTCCCCCGATCTTGCAAACTATCACTTTCATACTGGATGCAACCCCGGAAAAAGTAGCCCATCGCTCTCGTCGAATCCGGCCATCAGATTCATGCACTGCACACCATTTCCAGCCGCGCCTTTCATCAGATTGTCAGTTGCTGAAAGTAGCAGCAATCGATTTAGCCTCTCGTCAATCTCAAAACCGATATCGCAGAAATTCGATCCCGCGAGGATTTTCGGATCGGGGTATTTTGCGAGCCCTTTCTTGTCCTTTACAAACCGAATGAACCGAGAGTCAGGATAGCAATCTCTCAGAGCCTTCCACACGGCCGGGGTAGTTAGCTTCTCTTTACCAAAAGTATGAATCGTACAAAGGATTCCTCTCACAAGATTCACCGCGTGTGGAGTCATCGACACCTTGACTTGTCTTCCGGACATCCTGGATACCTCCTGTTCGATCTCAGCCGTGTGGCGATGATCTACGGGTTTGTACGGTCTGATTACGCCGTACCTTTCCGCGTGGTGAGTTGCGATGGTGGGCTTTGTTCCACCGCCCGAGCTCCCGATTTTGGAATCAACGACGATATGATCAAGATCGATCAGTCCAGCCTTTGCGAAAGGCGCAAGGGCTAGGATGCTCGTTATCGCCATGCATCCCGGGTTGGCGACCAGTTTTGATTCTTTAATCTTGTCGTGATACAGTTCAGGAACTCCGAAAGGAGTCG
>JABDCJ010000062.1 GCA_013288145.1 Nitrososphaerota archaeon
GATCTGAAAATCCGACGCGGTGACCTCAAGGCGGTCTTTCCTCTTCCCCAGCCCGCCATTCTCGGGTTCGAGACAGCCGGAGTGGTTGACGCAATTGGTAGCAAAGTCAGCGAAGCCGCTGTCGGAGATGAAGTGGCCGCTCTGCTACCGGGACTCGGCGGATACGGTGAGTACGCCTTCGCCGCAACCTGGACGCCCAAGCCACCTCAAGTGACCTGGAACGACGCGGGTGCGTTGCCGGCGTCAGTTGAGGCTGCAGTCGGAGTGCTGCGTCAGCTCAGGGTGGAAAAAGGCGAGACACTCTTGATCCTTGGCGCAGGTGGTTCAGTCGGGATCATTGCTATGCAGCTCGCGATTCGGCAGGGGCTCAAAGTCATCGGAGCAGTAGGCTCGCAAGACGAAGCTCTTATCGAAAAGCTGGGTGCCACACCGGTCCAGTACGGCAATAACCTGCTCTCCAATGTTCGCAAGGCAACCGACCAAGTCGATGCGACTTTCGATGCTGGGGGCAATGGTGGACTTCAAGACGCCATCAAGCTTACCGGCGGTACTGATCGCGTGATCACGCTCGCAGATGAACACGCAGCTGAACTCGGTGTTAAGCTCTCAGTCCCAACACCTGATCGTGCTCCTGACGGCGTCGAAATCGGCATGAAGCTCCTGGCATCTGGCCAACTTCACTTGCGATCCCAACAGTCGGTGCCGATGTCGCAAGCAGCCGAAGCCCATCGGCTCCTTGAGGAAGGACGAGTTCATCACAAGCTGCTCCTCACGACTACCATGTAACTAACCTAAGCCTGCGAAAACGATGTCTAAAGAGATATTTACGGCAATACTTCGGACTTATCGTTTATGACCATCGCAATTATTGGGACCGGAAATATTGGGAAGGCTGTCGGTCGACAGCTTGTAGACGGCGGCGAATTTGTGATTTTCGCATCTCGCGACAAATCGCACGCCGATGCTCTTGCCTCGGAGCTCGGTGGAAATGCAAAAAGTGCGACATTGACCGAGGCGATAGCCGCTTCTGATACTGTCTTCCTCGCGCTCTGGCTCGACGCGATGAAGGAGTTCCTTGGCAAGTACAAGAACTCATTAGATGACAAGATCATAATCGATCCTTCTAATCCGATCAGCTTTGCCGAGGACGGTAAGGTTAGGCGTACCCTTCCCGACGGTACATCGGCTGGCATGGTGATCTCATCGTTGTTACCGGTAAGTGTTCATTATGTGAAGGCCTTTGGTACTTTAGGTGCAGACTCTTTGGCGAAAAGCGCCAATGGAGCGCCCGAGAAAGTGGTTTTGTTCTACGCGACGAATGACGCGAAGGCCGAGAAAACAATCGTGCGCCTCATTACGGAGGCAGGTTTCGACCCGGTAAAGGCTGGAGGAATTAACGACACTCTACGCGTTGAATTCTTCGGGGATTTGAATGGAAAACCACTCAACAAAGTTGAGGCTGAAGCCGCGGTCAGGGCGGAGACATCCGGTACCAGCAAGTGAAATCAACTATGACCTGAATGTACTACGTAGAGGATATCTTGGAGGAGGACTCGCTACTTGGGGAGCTTCTGCGCGCTGAAATAATGAAAAGAATCGGGAACGATGAGTCTAACGCTTTCAATTAACTGACCCGTTTGCGAAAAATTTCAGAAACATACTATTGACAAAAGCGTTAACGCTTATGCCTTTTCGGTTGGCTTCCTCTTTTACTGCTTTGCTAGCAGATTCACTCAGTCGAAATGAATTCGTAATGGTTCAGTCGGTCTTAGACACGATAATAAAAAGTGGTACTACAAATTATTTAGATTAGCGATAATTGATTTGCAGTGTCTTACACACATCTGACGCTTTTGTGCTCCGATTAAACTAATTTCAACAAAACTATCAAAGCGTAAGCCTCAGGTACTAGGTTATTGGCAGTTCTTCTCCTAAGTTTGGCATTGGTATTGCGGTCTGTCTAGTTTTACTTTTCTGATCAAGGAGAGAGCATCCAAACATTATCGGCGGGACTTTCATTCCAACCCGCAATTGTAAACTGCGAAAAAAGACCCAGGTAACTATTTCCACTCGTAGAATATGGAGCCAGCCTTTTGCGAGTTAGGGTCAATAGTGAAGTCTGATAAATTAATGACGCTGTTCATCCAGGATAGTTTTTGAGAATTTGTCTTGTAAGTTGTCAAGCCCAATCCCTTACCTGTCTTGACATTTCTAATTCCGTTAGAGATGCTTACTCCGGTATCCCCGTCGTTCGTGGTAAAAAGTCCTAGAATGCGGGTAAAGGTGATGCCGCTCGGTGTGTTCAGCATTGTTGCTGTAGATGTTTGACTACTGGCGTCTGGATAACGCCCTGAACCTATAAACTCGAAGGGTTGATTAGCTTCGGTAGTTACTCCTTCGGCCCCGACGGACTTGATGCTCATGCTAACGATGGGCACTTTCAACACCCAGGCTTTTTCTGGTAGAGATACATGCTCTTTCACCTCGTAACCTGTGAGATTGAATTCTTGGAAGCTTGGATCTCCTTCACCTTCATAGGTACAGACGGCGTTATTTAGCCAGGAGAGCTTTTCAGAAGAAGTCGTGAAAGCCATAAGCCCAATAAACCTGCTTCTATCTTTCTCCACTCTAGTGCAGCTCATGTTTCTGTAGAGTACAGTTTCACCGCCTTTTGTCGTAAAGATCCCTTGACCCGTACCCATGCCGATACCATAAGGTCCTAGCAATAATGTGGACGTGCCTAAATCTCTTCCATCCTGCCAAAGTCCGAACCCCTTACTATCGCCAATCCAGCTTTGCTCAAGAGTTACTCCTTCAGCTCCTACAGATTTGACGGCAATCCCGTTGGCCTTGCCTTTCTCCTCCCATGCTTTCTCTCCCAGTGCCAAATTCTCTTCGTCCTCTACTTGATAGGTCCGTGTGCATACATATAACTTCTAAGAAAACGCGGTCATACTCTGTATGACATACAAACTACTTCGAAGTGTGGGAGGATCTGTCGAAAAATCTGACAAGCTAAATGAAGAACACCTCGATCTTGCCAACTCGACGATCATTTCCATCGCCAAAAATTCGCAACATCTTGTAAAATTAGGCATTGTTCCCCGGAAATGACGGTTAAATCGGGACTATTTGTCTCGGGTGAACGGTTGATCGAATATTTTGAGCTCTTAGGAAAATAATGTTCATCAGGTATCGCAGGTGCAGGAGATGGGATTTTAGAGAACGAATTTAGCTGTAGATAGCAGAAGCCAATCGCCTATGTCGCAGTTGATCTATGATTGGGGTCTTGGAAAGTTATCACAATTGAGTTTCGGCTTACCTCGCTCCTCGGGGTGACTCCGATGAATATCTTGATCGCACTCTCGTACCAGTTCTCCAGATATATCGAATAAGTTTCGTTTATCTCATGGTGTACGGTGATCGTGTACTCTCGCTCGCCTCTCGATTCAACCTCGTATTCGAAAATTCTCGAGTACTTGCCGAGGAGTTCTATGAGCTTCAAGAATGTCCTGGTGTTTAATCTCTTAAACCAAAAATGAGCCACTTCGGTCGCGGCCTTGCTTCCCCCTTCCTTACCCATGCTGGCTGCCCTTTCTTTACCTATGGTCTCCCACATATCCCTGAATCCATCCTTGCTAAGACTCACCACTCCAAACTTGTTGGCGAGCCTATCCCACTCGGAGTACTTCGTAAAAATCTCAGACACCAGCGAGCTGAAGCTAATACCCCTACTCTCCGCATCCCGCCTAAGTACATCATCAAGCTCTCGCGGAATTCGCACACTTCTCATTACTGTTTGTTTAGCCATCTTGACTTGCTATGGTTGTCATACGTTGTATGACCTATAATTACTTTGTTTGCTTAGAAGTTATACCTGTCTTTTCTTAACAATATGCGTACGTGAATTGTTCTAGAATTGACGAGTCTTCCGATAAGAGACCAGATTAATTATCACCTGCTCAGCTCGAAGAATGCAGCGATGGTCTTTATCGAGTGCAATTTTTGCGGACAAAAATGGGAAAAAGAAATAGGGCGTAAACAAAGAATTTCAGCCGCCCTGCCCAATGCTAGTGGATGTCTCAAACCATAAGGTAATTCCATCACTACGGTTTACGCCTAAATTCCCATAAAGTATCTTCCCTTGTTTCTGATTCCTAATCTGATTAGAACTGAATCCAAAACATTAATCTTGTAATAACATTGAGTAAGATTCATGGTAACGATAAGTTTTGGATTCCCCGATGTCCTAAGCCTAGCTCAGACTATTGCAATCATTGCGACTCTGCTCATAACGCTCTACTTTTCTCGCAAGCAGATTCGGAGCATGAGTCTTGATGTCGAGACAAGAGTACTCAACGATCTGGATGAAAAGAGGTACAGAATTAGCGAGCTTATGCTAGAAAAGCCCGAGTTTATTAATGTGGTTGCTGGCCCCGCTTCCGGTTCAAAGCCTGAAAACGTGATCGCGTACATGGTCGCAATGATCAGTGCTCACGCATACCACATGCGAGAGCGAAAAATCATCAGTGACAACGAATGGATTGGATGGCTGCAATGGATAAGAAATGACTTTGCGCAGGGTACGGTCAGGAAAGACTGGGTTGAGCTCAATCTCGGACAATGGTTCGATCCCAGTTTCAGGAACTTTATCGACAAAGAGGTAATCCCACAGATCAAAGGATAGGGCTGTACTTAGCGACCGTCCTTTTCAAGCCTCAAAATCTCTAAAATCCCGAGAGTCGGTCGCGCGGTGATTCGGAATCGAACCTCGCTTGCTCAAACGATCCTGTCCAGCCCGAATCTCCGTCTGCAGATTTAGGACGAGAAGAACTGAGAATTCGTCAGGCTTTCGCCGGTTACCCCCGAATAACACTCCGTTCGATGATCCTTCTCAAACCATGCAATTAATCGCTCGTACTTCATGAAACCGATTTTGGTTGCCACTTCTCGAAAGCACTGTCTGCAGAGCAACAAATCGTACTTCTGAATAAGTGCACCATACTGGCCGCAGCATCTGCAACATCTGACCCTTCCGAATTTCCTGGGCTAGCCGTGCCTTTCCTTGAGGATTGTGTCGACTACCAATTCTGTCAGATCACCACGTATCCCACAACTCTTGCTTCGATTTCAAGTAGTCAAACGCCTTAATCCCGCGTTCAGAAAGTCTGTTTCTATCTTCCTGCGCTTGTTTCATGACCTTCTTGATTTCCACAGAATCTGCTTTCCGATCCTTGTTTGATTTTCTGCTATTGTCGGTATCACGTGCCCTCAATTTGTTGGAGAGCTTTTCTAGCTCAGCTTCCAGTGTAAAATTTGTAACTTCGTCATTGTCTATAGGATTCACTCCAAGGTGGAGTCTCGCTCTCTCCTCAGGAACCTCTGTGTCAAGTATGAGACGATCCCTTTGCCGTTCCCCAAAATCCGCAATTTTTGATATTCACTCATTCATTCCAAATTTTTTTGGATAGTCAAAGCGATTCGATTTGCAACCCAAAGGGTTGGCGATTTCCTTGACTGGATCGGTGGCGGGCTCTTAAATGGATCATAATCGGCTAACCGGACGATTGCTATCTCAAAAGCTCCGAAATTCTATGCTGGGGGACCTGTTTTGTTACTTGTCCTGCATCGATTTAACGAGGTCTGCAGCAGATGCGCCTTCGAGAGACAGTCCGTAACCAACTTCGTGAACAATTCTTTCTTTTAAAGGCTGGATGAAATGCACGCGGGTGTTTCGGCGCGTTATTTCTGGTACTTTCAAATACAAGCGCGCAAGTTCACGTGCCCGCGCAAGGGCTGTTCCATTCGGAACGACCTCTGCAACGACACCCCATTCTTGTGCGGTACGCGCTGTAATTGCGTGTGGATTCAATAGAAATGCCTCAGCCCTTCCAGCTCCTGCTCTGTAGCTCCAAGCGGTAAAGATTCCATCACCCGGGATTATGCCACTCGCGAAGTGCGGCAAGTCGTTGAAAGTCGCTCCTTCTCCGGCAACAATCACATCTGCCAGCAGAGCGTACTCGGAGTGCACGTTTGCTTGACCTTCTATCGCAGCAATTACTGGTACTCGGATGCTGGTAAGATTCTCTAGAATCTGCACTCCCTCGTCGTGCACCACGCTCCAAACACCGGGGTCTGCGACATTTCCAAAGGTGGAAAAATCAATCGCCGGGATAAACTGCCCACCTGCTCCCGTGAAGATCACTATCTTGTTAGAGCGATCCTGCGAGATCCTGTAGAATGCGTCGACGAAATCCGTGTGGTCTTTGGCGGTAAACATCAATGGACCACCATTAGTATGGAATTGAACAGTCAAGACACCTTCTTTGTCTCGCTCAAGTCTGAGACTACGGTACTCGTTGAAGTACTCCTTTTTCCCTAAATTTTCCAGAACTGCGCTCATCTTTACGCACCTATTTCGAATTTGTATCAGGAAGGACGAGCTATATTTAATGTCGGTATTTTTTGCAACCTTTTGTAGCTCGCATTGACGATGACTGCACATGTTCTTCCAAAACAAAAAGTTGCTTTGCAAAAAAGCAAAGTGAAAAATTGGATATGGATTTTCAGACTTCTATAACTATTCCTTGCTCGGTGGGAATGATTTTAGGTTCAAAGGAAATCTCTTCGAATATCGACTTGACGAAATTCAACAAGTACGTCGACCCATTCTGTCCCAAATCGTGAACCAAAGTAATAACTCGTTTTCCTTGACTAGTCCGCGTTTCGTGATATTCGCCCCATCCACCGTATGTAAACATCACAAACAAGCCGTCGAGGATGTTTGTTACAGTAAGCTCGCCGTACTTCGAGATCGCGGCAACTTTACCTTGGTCCTTGGCGTGTAGCCTTGCGGCCTGAGCAACGCCCTCTGAAGGCGAGATATCCAAGATCCTGCGAAAGGTAAGTTTTGCCATTCGCATCATTCCCATCTTTTCTAAAAACTGCTCGTAATTTGCGTGAGCATCGAAGAGCTGATCGACTAAAGTATTGAGGCTTACATTGTGGCGGAGCGCGTCCTCCTCTAATGCCATGAATGACTCCTCGTTTATTCTAAAAGACCTCGTCACGGTTTTCTTGCTTTTTGATGCCCTAATCGAGGAGTCTGAAAGCATACGCTAACTGAGAGAGCTAACTCTCAGGTCTATTTACATTTTCTGCGACTTTCTACCCTTCGAAGCGAGTTTCGTCTCTGGACGCTTCTTTAATCGTTCTGCGAATTTGAGCTAAAGTTACTCTATCTTGATCGTAATCTATGGTAAGTAGATTATTAAGATGATTTGCGTCAACATCAAATATGCCAGGGATTTTTGAAACAGCTTCTCTAGCTTTCTCCAGTCCATAAGGAGCTTCGTTGCTAGAGACGTAGATAAGGCTCCTTGCCATTTGCATGTATTATTCTTTCCACCGTCGATTTGGGTTTCTTGGGGCGAAGAACCGGCATATTAATTCCGAGTACTTTTTGCAACTTTTTGTACTATTTCTCAGATTTCCCATCCGGAACATCTGCAATTTTCAGCTTCACCGATAGTTACAATTCATTGCAAAAAATACCTGTAATGTAAATAGCTCCAATTTCCATCACCAGTCGATAAGAAATTGACAGCTGCAAAGTTTCAGAGAGGATCTAGAGTAGAGGAATTTCGTGTGCATAGAGAAATGGAATCGACAAATTTGATGCCTGAAAAACAAATGCAAAGTGGAGGGCTATAGAAAATGCAAACCATGGCTGAATCGCCTGAGCAGTCTTCTGTTGGCTCTCTTAGCTCTCGGGCAAAAGCTGGGCACGCTTACATCTACGTCGTAGGGGCAAACGGGACGGCCGTCATCGACCCCACGAACTGGCAGCTTATAGTCAACGGCCCTGGGGTCGCGCCCGGTGTGTGGTACATTTTTATGGACAACCACTATCGTGACCAATTTGGTCGGTTGTGGAGCCAGTCCTCGGCACTTGAAGAAAGTTATTCCGCCCTGGCGAGCGTCTACGTTACAGATCCAAAGACCTTCAGAAACGAGAAGACGATCCCCTTGGGATACAATGCCGTCCACACTGTGGGCCTCACGCCGGATGGCAAGTTTGCGGTCGTCCCATTCGGCGCAGAGAACAAGCTCAGCGTGTACGATACCAAAACCTACGAACAGGTGGCGACAGTAAGCGTCGGGGACGGCCCCTTTGACATGATGATCAGCTCCGACGGAAAGTACTGCTGCACGCCCGAAGCGAACTCCGACACGCTCACGGTTGTCGACCCGAAGACGTGGAAGGTCATTGGTAGGGTTCCGACCGGTCAGGGGAGCGGGTCTTTCATGGTGACGACCTGGCCCAACAACAAATTCGCTTCCGTCGAGTGCTGCGGGTATCATGGAGCAAAATACAACCTTGCGACCGGCCCTCCGGCAACACCCACGGGGAAGGGATTTGCAATCAAATACGTGGATCTGGCGAGCCAGTCGGTGATCAAGACCATTCCGCTGGACTTCCTTGCCGTCTGGGATGAATTCACGCCAGACGGAAAATATGATTTCATCTTTGGGCCGTTGGCGGCGAAGATCGTAGTGGTCGACACGGGAACGTTAGAGGTGACAGAAACGATCGAGCTCCAGTCGAATCCAACACTCAATGGCTACATCACCCCGGACCCGAACGGCAAGTATGTCTACGCGAGTGTGAAGGATGGACTCCAAGTGATCGACACAAGCTCACTTCAGATTGTGGACACCATCCCGACGAGCGGAGTCATAGGAACCCCCTTCCTACTCACGTAGGAGCGACCGCAACAATGAGTTCAGCGGACACTCCCAAGCTTACCTTCCCGGTAAATGAAACAAGAGACCACATTCAAGGATCGCCTACAGCCAAGATTACGCTGGTGCAATATGGTGATTATCAGTGTCCTTACTGCGGCGAAGCATATTCTATCATCAAGAGAATTCAGAAAAGATTTGGCTCGGATCTACGATTTGTTTTCAGGAACTTTCCAATAACCGAAGCCCATCCATTCGCTGAAACAGGAGCGGAGATCGCAGAAGCTGCAGGAGCTCAGGGTAAATTCTGGGAAATGCATGATTTCCTCTTCGAAAATCAGCAATCTCTTTCGAACGTGGACTTTTTCGCGAGATACGCGAATGAAAAGCTGGGTCTGGATGGAAAAAGGCTAAAGAATGAAGTGCTGACGCGGGCGTATACTCCTAGGATCAAGGAAGACTTTACAAGCGGGATTAGAAGCGGTGTAAATGGAACCCCGACTTTCTTCATCAATGACTATCGACACAACGGGAGTTATGACTACGATGTCTTGGAAGAAGCGATCGAGTTTGCGATGGGTACGAAGAAAAGAGATACAGAGAGACCACTAAGTCGTCCTGTAAGACAAACTCGTCATCGCTAAAAATCTGATTAGGGCGAGGGCGGGGATGAGTTCAAAAATTTGGGTGCAACTTGTAATGTAACATAATTAATCAACTCGGAATCTCCTTAATCCCCTTTCTGGCTTTTTATTTGCCATTCTTAAGCCTCCACCTCGAAAAATCATGTATTGACAACCTTCTATAGGAAATTTCCATAAAGGATGTAAGCCCCATATCCGTTTCACTTAGTAATGCAGTCGACTTCTGAAATTAGCTCAGATGGCATTTCCTCAAGCGTGTCGGTCTATCTGCGGATTAACGGTAATGACTATCGTCTGAAAATAGATCCAAGGACATCTCTCTTGGACCTGCTCCGTGAAACTCTAGGACTTATCGGCACCAAAAAGGGGTGCGACCACGGTCAGTGTGGGGCGTGCACAGTTCTTCTGAACGGAAGGCGAATTAATTCGTGCCTTGCTCTCGCGGTAATATACGACGGAGATGAGGTAACCACCATCGAAGGGCTGTCCCAAGAAGGGGTGCTGAGTCCAATTCAGTCAGCCTTCGTGACGAATGATGGCTTCCAGTGTGGATATTGCACGTCAGGGCAGATCGTCTCCGCCGTGGGGATGCTACGCGAATTCTCGGAAGGAACTGCAAGTCACGTAACGCAGGATGTTCGACATTTAGGGCAGCTCGACTTGACCGATGATGAGATCCGAGAGCGAATGTCCGGAAATATCTGCCGGTGCGGCGCATACAACGGGATAGTGAATGCAATTCGTGACGCGCGAGCAGGTTCAACGTAGTGAGTGCGTGCGAGTAATGAAACCATTTCAATACGTCCGTGCTATTGATCAAGAATCCGCACTCCAAGCCCTGGCTCCCGAGAGCAGCGCCGCATTCATCGCGGGAGGAACAAACCTCGTTGACTTGATGCGAGAAGGAGTGGAAAAGCCAGACGTTCTGGTCGACATCAACCGTCTCGATCATCTTGCTCGAATAGAAGAATTGTCAGACGGAGTTTTGCGTCTTGGGGCGCTTGCCAAGAACAGCGAAACCGCAAACCATCCTCTCGTCCGTGAACACTATCCGCTCCTATCAGAAGCAATTCTCGCCGGGGCAAGTGCCCAGCTGCGAAACTCGGCTACAAACGGCGGTAACTTGATGCAGAGAACGAGATGTTATTATTTCTACGATACGGCGATGCCATGCAACAAACGTGAACCGGGATCCGGCTGCGGCGCTATCGAAGGATTTAATCGAATCCACGCTATTTTCGGTGCCAGTGACAAGTGCATCGCGACGCATCCTTCGGACATGTGCGTTGCTCTATCTGCGCTGGACGCTACAGTTCAGGTGGCAGGACTTCAGGGCTCGAGAAGCATCCAGTTTGAAGAGTTTCACCGCCTGCCGAAGGAAACACCGCAGGTCGACACCAATCTCAGACACGACGAGCTCATAACTTCGATTGATCTTCCCTTGAGCTCTCGCGCTTATGCCGACCACTCATACTACCTGAAAGTACGTGATCGTGCTTCGTACGCGTTTGCTCTGGTATCGGTGGCTGCTGCTCTGGACATACAGGGTGGCGTGATCAGACGCGCGCGGGTGGCCATGGGTGGAGTTGCTCACAAGCCTTGGCGCTGTAAACAATCTGAAGCGATTCTAACGGGGGCCAAGCCTGACATTTCAGTTTTCATGGAGGCAGCCGAAGTCGAAATGCGTCACGCTCGTGGATATGAGCACAATTACTTCAAAATCGAGTTAGGGCGTCGCTCGATAGTCCGGGCCCTCTCTATTGCGAGGAATAGATGAAAGGAGGGAAGATGAAAGATTGCAAACCACAGTTCAGAAAACCTCTCTGATAGGAAAGCCGATAGATCGCGTCGATGGACTCCTGAAGGTCAGTGGTCGAGCGAAATACTCTGCTGATTTCAAACCCGATGGCGATATGGCATATGGTGCCTTAGTCATGAGTACGATAGCCAGCGGGCGAATCCAGAACATTGATGCTGCGGCCGCACAACGTGCACCGGGCGTCGTTAAGGTTGTGACGCATCTCAATGCACCCAGACTTCCATTTGACGAGCGAAGGGAAATCGTCGATCCCAAGAAAGGACAAGTTCTCCACGTACTCCAGACAGTTGAAATCTACTTCAGCGGCCAACCAATCGGCGTCGTGGTGGCAGAAACCCTGGAGCAGGCGCAGTACGCTGCAGAACTGGTGAAAGTTAGCTACGAGGAAAAAAATCCAGTCACAAGCGTTGAAGCTGAACTAGCTCACGCTCTTGAATCTCCCGAAACTGGAGCTACCGATATTCTCCGAGGAATGGATCCCAAGGCGGTCCTCGAAGACGCCGCTGTTAGAATTGATGAGACCTATAGAATCCCAATTGAGCATCACAACTCGATGGAGCTTCTCGCGACGATCGCCGAGTGGACTGGTGACAAGCTTACTCTCCACGATAAGACCCAGTGGGTTGACAATGTTCGAGATCAACTCTCGTTAGTTTTTGGGATCCCTCCTGAAAATGTTCGCGTAATTTCGCCCTTCGTTGGCGGCGGCTTTGGCTCGGCTCTCCGACCGTGGGCTCACCCAATAGTTGCCGCGATCGCTGCAATGGTAGTAGAAAGACCGGTCAAGCTCGTGGTATCGAGGAAACAGATGTTTACCTCGCATGGGCACAGGCCGTACACAATTCAACGCGTCGCGCTCGGAGCAACCATTCAAGGGAAGCTCATGGCGATAATCCACGAAGGCACTGCACAGACTTCATTCTATGAAGACTATGCGGAAAACCTCCTTGGTCCGACTCGTAAGCTCTATGCGAGTCCCAACTGTTTCACCAAGTACAGGTTGGTTCGTGGCACCATCCAGACGCCAACTCCCATGCGAGCTCCGGGTAATGTGTCAGGGATTTTTGCGTTAGAGTCCGCGATGGACGAACTTGCGTACAAATTGAACATCGATCCGCTTGAATTGCGGATCCGTAATTACGCTGATGTTGATCCGGAAGACGGCTTGCCCTGGTCGAGCAAGGGACTTCTAGAGTGCTATAAGAGAGGCGCGTCCGTATTCGGATGGACTCGACGAAATATGGAACCGCGCTCTAATCACGATGGCCACACTCTGGTGGGGATGGGGATGGCGAGCGGGATTTATCACACTAACCGTGCAAAGGCGAGCGCGCGTACGCAGATCTTTGCAGACGGGACTGCAATCACGCAGTCGGCCACCAGTGACATCGGTCCCGGAACTTGGTCGATGATGCAGATAATCTGCGCTGAAGCTCTGGGCTTGCCTATAGATCAGGTCCGTTCACAGCTCGGTGACTCTGATTTGCCGTCTGCTCCAGAGCAGGGAGGATCAATTACAACAGCCAGTGTTGGCTCTGCGGTGTACGAAGCGTCAATTGAAGCACGAGCAAAGATTTTGAAAGTAGCGTCAATGGACAGGAATTCTCCCCTACACGGGGCTTCCGATAGTCAGGTTATTTTCGAAAACGGTCGAATTTCATGGAATAACGATCCGACTCGCGGCGAGACCTACGACGCAATATTGAAGCGAAACAATCTCGACTCTGTTGAAGCACATGTCGACTCAAAGCCGAGTGAAGATTCGAAAAATTATTCAAAGAGCGCATTCGTCGCGCAATTTGCCGAAGTTCGCGTCGATCAAGCTTTGGGCACGATTCGAGTTACAAGATTTGTAAGCGCGTGCGCTGGGGGAAGGATAATCAATCA
>JABDCJ010000063.1 GCA_013288145.1 Nitrososphaerota archaeon
TGCTCGATGACGAGGTGCACGTAACCGCGGCCGCGCCATCTTCGCCCCCACCGCGACATCCCCTCGCCGCAGACATTCCGGGGATTGCAGCGCTGCTCGCCTTCAGACCCACTACGAGTGAGGTTGCCAGGAAAATAAATACAAAACCAGCAAGTATTAGCTTCCGTTTTTTAGTACCATTCAATTTACCCTTAGTTGGAATTGACATAGATTGCTAGTACGTATCTCGCATTCATATAACCCATCTCAATGGTTACAATTTTCACAAACGCCTATGTCCCCAAGTAAGGAATGAAAACGCCTAAAACTTCTGAAAAAACTAGGCAAAATACCAATTCGATTTTCGAGACATATCCGGAATCGATTGATTACTAACGGAACAAGAGAGACGCAAATGGAGATTTGTACGATAATCTCTGATTGTCCAAATTACACGATTGACAGTCCCATAGGAATAATTTTCGTCTTGCTAGGTTCGGTCGCTTGTATTCTTGGATTCGTCGGTGGAAAAGGAATTCTACAAACTCCTCGCAAAATTTGACCCACTCCAAACTCTAGATCTGATATAGCAAGCGTCAGGGAGCAACTTACCCTCATCCCCGAGTCTTATTTACACACCGTGTAGTTCTCATTGAATCATATTTACACTATTTTGGAAAGCTAAAAGATCAGGATCTTCCATCTCTTCTCGCTTGATCTTCCAAGTCCTTCATTTGCTCTTCCATTAGTTTTGGAAGGGCAAAAACGAAAATCAAGCTAATTATTATGATACCGATTGTAGTTGGAATCCATGTTTCAAGATTAGACGTTGTAAGCTCACCTAGAAGATACGGGATAACTAACCCTAAAGCGCCGGTAATCAGAACGATAAGAACGATTTTCCGGCGCGTTATCTTCGAAGGATGATCCGTGGGCATTTTTTGCTTTCTTAGGAATTTTTCACTTTGCTGAAACAGAAATAATGCCATCATCTTGGCATCGTTACAAAGAAGAGTTATTGCCCACCAATTAGCCTTCTTCGTAGGAGCATTAGTCATGCTCTGACAAGAACTAAACACCGAAGGGGCATGTTGTTGACGTGTTCTGAGAAGCTGCACTGAGAGTAATTGTTGTAGTAGTGCTTGATGTCAGGTTCGTCAGATTCGATGTTACAGTCGTTATTGTAATGTTAAGGAATTGTTGTTGGGATGTATCGTTAATGTTAGATGGAAAAATATACTCCGTTGACACGCTACTATTTACGTAGGCTGTTCCTGCAACCCAACTACACGTTCCGCTTGTGTAGGCGGCAAGACTTTCCACATAACTAATGATAATTAATTTTGTAACTGCCGTAATGCCTTTGAGTGATGCGTAAGATAAGACAGTTTGCGTCTGGGTTGTGACCGTTGTAAGAGTTTGTGGAGTTGCGTAGGAGGTAATGGTTTGTGTTCGAGGCGCCAGAGAAGTTGTAGGCTTTCCAGAAGACAGACTGTATCCTATCGTAGTGCCAAGAGCGAGAGCAATAATTGCGACTACGGTAACGAATGCAATGACCTGACCTGTTTGCATTTATCTAGACGTATTGGAGATATTTGAGAGACCGATATTTGATTCTATTTAACCCAAAACCGTTCTCTCAAACGAAACAAACGTAAATCCTCAGAAGAATTTTTCTCGGCTTCTTTCTCGCGCGCAGTTTTGCGTCACTTCAAGTGCAAACCTGACTTTCGGACATTACACAGAACTCTTATCGCTGACCGCTGAACCTAGAATCGACAAGTCCTAAATCTATGAGTCATCTTTCGACTAGACCATGGATCGCGGCTGTTTTTCTATTGGTATTGTGATTCTTACCTTTGGAATATTCGTTTCAGGTTCTTGGGAATATAACATGGGATTCGGCGGGACGGATTATTTCTTCTTTCCTTGGGGATTGATCATTCTATCAGTGGGATCTTGGTTTGTCTATTTTTCGTTCAAAATCAAAGCCCCTGCCTGACCGATCATCTCTAACAGGCTGTTCAAAACCACCCATCGACATACGTTACGGAATGTTAGGGCAGTCACATCCAGACATCAGTTCGTTTAGTCCACTCCCCCAATAAGAGACACCGATAGGAACAAGATTACAACTAAGCGAGCGATCATAGTGAGCATAGCAACCGACACATCCATCTGATACGGTCTGGCCTTGAATAGGCAACAAAAAGAAAACCAAAAAACTGATGAAATGACTACGCCAATAATCGATCTTTGTCTCATGTCGCCATTGTTACCTACGGAGTGAAAGTGCAGGTATAAACAGCCCACTCTCCTGAAGGCGATTCAGGATTCAGATTTGTTGTATTTGTCGTTGCAAAACTAGTTGAAACATCTGTGATCAAAGTTGTCGTGTATCGAGTGCTGTTGATGATTTGCACAGTGGGAGAAGAAGTGCTAGTTGTAACGTAGCGGGTTGTCGTTCCATTGTGTACTGTTGTTACTGTTGCGGGAATTAGTTGTACATCGTCAGGAAGGAAATAATCAGTGGAATTACATACGCTAGTCAGTTTCAATTCAGTGAGGGTAGGATTAGTGATAACGCTAGTGCAACAAAACGTAGTAGTGCTACTCTCTGTCAAAGTTAAGCCATATGCGACTGCCAGCACCGCAACTATGCCAATTATTGCGATGCCTACAATCGTCAAATCAGAATTAGACATTGCGCCACGCCATGATTTCTTAAATCGCGTCTTCACCTGTACCCTCTTCCCGCTTTCACTCCGATATTAGGTGAGAATAGGCTCGATGACCTGAAGAAAAACATCATGATTTAGGTTTTCACTAAATTTCTGAATTCAGAAGCGAATTCCCATACAAAATTTGGCAGGAATTCAATCACAAACAAAATCCGCGACCGGAGTTGTTATCTAACTTTTTTCGAGAATTACTGAGCGATTAGAGAACCTGAGACTGACTGGCCGTTCTGGAAGCTTATGATGTAATCAAAAACTTGTCCAGCTGAGATTCGTTGGGCTGAGGAACCCTCGGGATAAAATGTAAAAGAGGTTGCCTTGGCTGACCCAAGTACATTGTTTCCGGTATCGCTTGAGCTAAAGTTCACGTTGTTACTAAATACCGAGGCCTCAGAGTTATCAGCCCATTGTGTGATTGTTAAATTGCCCCCACTTCCCGGAATGAAGGCAATGATCGTTCCGTTAATACTGTTGATGACGGTTTGAGATCGTGTCCTGTTGTACCAAGTGCTTACGGTAGTGACACCGCTACTCGAAACCGTGAGAGAAGTAATGTAAGTTGTCGAACCGGGGTTATTGAGCGAAAATGTAAAGCTGGCCGTTGCATTCCTTGACGAAGTTGACAAATTTCCCGAATAGAGATAAGCCGAGGCAAGCGTTACTGTTTTCACATTGCCAGAACATATGTTGAACTCGCACGGCCAAACTGTATTTACAATGTCTAGGCTAATGTATATGGCGCCGGCAAAGACCATTATTGAAGCGATCAGCAAAACCTGGGTCTTTGTTCCAGTCTTCATCAAATAGTTCGATTGAGTAAGAGTTGTTTTGGTCTTGTGGACACTGGATCTGTACGGCTAGAGCGATTGGAAACAGACTATTGCAATCAGCACGGTCGCAATAATCCCGTAGGAATTATTGAAATTACCAAATATCCGTTTTCATACTTCATCCGCAATTCGTAACTACCGTCGTGCCGTTGACGGTAGCAGTTACTCCCTGCGGAGGGTTGAGTGTCGTCGTTGAGTTGTAGCCAGATACAATCGTGGTTGTAACGGTCGCGTCGAATTCTGATGGGAGATTCTCTGGCAAGATAAAAGATGTAATCGTGGTCGAGTTTTGATAAACGGAACAAAAGTTGTACCAGTGAACATTCTCCTCGATAACCTTCTCAGTGATAGTCAGCGTTGTACTGGAAATTGTAGATGTTGCTGAACCACAACTAGCAAACTGCTCTTGTAGCATTACAGTGGTATCTTTACCTCTTACTGAAACGTTGCCGTTCTGTGGGAAGAAAGCATTTCGCGGGTTAGTGGAAAAGACGTAGCTTCCGTTTGGAACTGAGAATATAATAGACGAGTGATTTGAGTCCGGAGTCGCTTGAACTCCATTACCCGATAGATTGGAATTTGGAGGCTCAATTATGGAGGTCTTGTCTAACAAGGAAACGGACCAAGGTGTTATGAAAAGTGGATGATCGCAAGGATTGGATTCGTTAAAACGGAGCTCATATAGAACGTTTTGATTATTTCCTCCGATGAAAGTAGTCGTCTGAGCTGACCTGGAAATGGTGAGTAGAATCGAACCGAGGGCGATTCCTATTACAAGCACTATCGCACCTATTCCGATTAGTAACTTCCTCGATCCGTTCAATAATTTCTGCAAAGAAAATGTCTTTCGACTTTGAATAGATTGTTACCATTGATGCATGAAGCTCAAGCCCGAACAGACCGACGTCGATGACCGTGCGCTACTATCTTTCAAAATTCAGATGATCGTGTTCGGGTTTTCGATTTAAGTTCTCAATTTCAGTCTAGGGGGTAGGTAAGAAATGATGGCGCGGCCACGATGCCTATCGACGTAAGAACTAGTGTTCTACTCCATAGAACTTTATCTTCCCATTTCTTCTATCCCTGGTGAAGGGAACCTACGCAAAGTGGCCACAACAGGGAGTTTGACATTGGCAGCCGTGGCAATCGCGATCGTGGTAGTTTCCTCCGCGATCGGAGTCGTCGTCTTTTACTCTCAACCAGCAAAGTCAGAAACAATCCCATCGACTTTAGATTCTTCTTCCTTTTCATCGTCCACAAATTCTTCACACTCTTCTGCTTCCACAGACATGATATGGACACTCTCCGACTGTGGTGTTCACACAATCACTTCCACGACAACTTCAACCGAGTATTTTGCAGACACGACATTGACATCAACAGTCTACGAGCTTACGCCGAACGTCGTCGCAAACAACAGCACAACTTACACGAGTGGCAATTCGACCATCTTCACATTTACATCCTACAACGCCACCACTACTGCGACTTCAACAACAACCCTGACCACGACTTACACCACGACTCAAAGTTACGGCTGTGTAGTAGTTCACTTCTTTCTGTCCATTTCTTACACAGGCGCTTGGCATGGAAACTACTCTTACGGTTGCATGTGTTCGAATGGTGTGTTGAGTTCGGTGAATCTCTCGGGACATGGATCCAAGAACATCTCCTCCTCTTTTCAGGGAAATTTTAGCGATGGACTTTGCTTTAGTGGGTGGATTCAGAAGGCTGATATTTCAAACGATAATCTTTCCGTATCTTGGACCTCCGACTCTGTCGGCTCTTACTCTAACTCCACGTCAAAGCCGTTGGGAACACTTTCTTGGTATGGATGCTCAATCGACTGACTCTTTGAACTGATGTAGCCGAGGCGCGGGTCTTTCTCCGACTCAGCTAACTACCAAAAGTCCGTTTTGCATCAACGGATGAATAGCGCAAAAGATGTTACAAAAAATTCTAAAAGACCCGACAGTGTTAGCAATAAAAGTGAACGTGTAACTTTGTTCTGCCCTTACTGCGACTCCTGCAACAAAATAATGCGTGATTGAAAACCCGTGAGCTTCAGATGGGGCGCAATTAATTATCCGAATCGTCACTTTCTGTCCTTTGAAAACATGCATAACTGGCCAGCTCGACAAACCATGGTAGGCACTTCCGTTCATCCCTTCGTAAGGACCACCTGGATCTGCATCGACAATAAGAAAGTTGGCAACGGAAGAGGATGCCGATGCCGTTGAATTTCCTTTCGCTACAGAACTTGCGCCGAGCTCTGAACATATCGACACCACGCTTCCGTTGTTTGTTGTCTTTGGCGAAATCAGAAATATGAAAAGGCTCACCGAAGCTAGAATCACTACCGCTGCGACAAAGATTCCCTTCCACAATCGCCGCATAAACTGATATTCAGACGCTTAGCAAATTAGGTCTTTGGAAAGACACCCGCGCGAAATCACAGGTCTTCCCCGTTCAAAGACACTCGACGACTTCTTCGATCAAAATGGTATGGGTGGATAGCAACTAAAATAAAAAGAACCGTCAAAGGTTGAAGTTCCGGAGTTTGAAAGACTACAACTCAACGATTTGTAAACGGGACTGGATAGTTGATGAACAGCAGTTCCCCATCTTGCCGTGAAAGCAAAAAAGACGGGAGCAGTAAAGGCGAAGATTATGAGCACTGCGATAACCACAACAGCTAACAGTTTTCGGCTTCTCTTCATCCTTTCTTTGTGAAGACCGCACAACCTTTAATCAATGCTGTTCAGCGTGTCGGGATGCAACTGAGCGGCGTAAGCCACGAGGTCTATCGATATACGAGAGGTGTTCTACTCTCGCGAACACTCTGCCATTTCAATAGAGAGAAATAACTCTGGTCTACAACATTCATCAGAATAGGTAGGATTGTCATGGGACCTGTTTGCATTGCTCGGAATTACAAAGATTAGACGTGCAATCATCGTCATATTGATAATTATGGTTGTTGCCATTTCCGCGTTTGCACTTGTTTACTCCGAACACAGTTCAACGACCACTAGCGCGGCATCCACTACATGCACGGCGATTCCAGCTATCAGCTACATGTACTGCCCGACTCCATTACGAATCTCGGCAATCGGTAGTCCGGGTGCCTCCCCTAACAATGAATCATCGTCAGGAGGAAGCTGGAATTTCACTGCATCGATAAGCTCCAACTCAGTTAGTCGTGGGGAGACAATTCTGCTTGAGACGAGTCTTACTAACATCGGACAAAACGAGACGATTCCGAACTTCGTTGAGCCATACATTAATCCAGCCGTTTTTACCATGAATGGGACACAAGTATGGGCATGGGATCCACCTCAAGTTACTTTTCTGAATAGTACAGTTTCGAGCGGGCAGACAATTACCCAGCAGGTTAGCATTCAAACCTCGGAGCTAATGCCAGGGCGGTCTTATCTTATTGAAGTGATGCCGTTATCTATTCCTTTTCCAACGCCTAACAACAACACTTTCTCTCTCCAATTCTCAGTCAGTTAGTAGGACCAACATCTTGATGACTCAACCCCATCACCAAAGACAACGCCGGACAGAATTGTGACATTGCCAATCCGTAGAACTCCCCTGCGTTATTGTTGAGCCTAATCGTGAACTCTACTAATACGTTCTGCGCAGGGTTTTCCGAAAGAAATTAATCCCTGACTCAGCCGAGAACTGTAGCCGAATAACGACTTCAACTGGAAAGGTCATATTCTGATCCTAACGGAGGGTACTTTCTGTAGAAAGGCGGTCTGTCTAAATCACCGTCGTTCCAAAATGTGTCATAGGTTCCCGCAATCAGTTTTAGTCTTTCGAGTCTATCGCAAGCCTGTTGAATCCTCTCAAAATCAATCCTTGTTGCAAATCTCTCTTCCATTTCTTTAGAAAGCAGAACAGTACTCTTGCTTTGCAAGTCACCTAGGAGGAAGTAGACATTCGCTTCGATACTATTGACTTCTAATTGCGATGAATTTCTAGAATTGATTAGCTCTCTAATTAGATTATCGAAATATCCGGATTTGATTTTCATTATTACATCTCCCCAGTCATTCAGATTTATCTTTCTGGGACGACCGGACATGTGCTCTTCGAATTCCACGATTTTCGTCTCAATGCTACTATTCCAACTCACGACGAGCCTGCTAGATCGCCTGAATGAAGTTACATCAACCGGTCTTTCCGGAGTTGCCGAGATGATGCTGGCAAGATCAATTGAGACGTCTGGAAAAGTCATTTGTGAAGGTATTTCTGCAGTGTCGTAGACCTCGGCAAAACCAAGGATGGCCGGCAATCCAGAAGGAAATATATTAGGAACAATATCTCTCCAAATCTCGGGAACAACTTCAATTCGGATCTCTTTGTTGCCTCTCATGAAAACTAGACGCTTGTTAGTTAGAATTAGAGTGCCCGACTTCTTATGCAAAGATCCGAGATTTCTAGATGCGCCCTGTTCCTCAGCTAGAATTACCTCGGCTGCGCTCAATTTTCAATCAACCGAACGCTTGTTTACGTGTTTTATGTCGATAATCCAAATACCGAGTATGATTTCGAATCCGCCTATGAAAGCTCCGGCTATGAACACATCGACTATGAATGCATTCGCTAGATAGCCAGCAACAATCACAACTAATCCAAAAACAATCAAGAACGAACCCACCACCTTTGAGTGCTTGTCTATCCAAACAGGTGAGGGATAAGAAACGTCAGACAAATTTAGTTTCGAGATATTCCCCAGATGAGATTTTTAGTTAGTTTAGCAAAGAGGAATTCAAGCCGGGGATTTAGATTTCGACTTTGGATATTCCTGTCGGATTTTGTACAACATAAAACCGCCAAGAACCATGAAAAATATGACAAAGACAAGTTGTTCCAAGTAAACGGATACCACAAGAAAACAGGCACTAAGACCTAGTGCAATAAATCGCCTAGTAAGAATAGAAACCAATTCTCTGAAACCCTCACTTTGTCAGCATAAAATCAGAGAGCCAATCTTTTCGACCTTTGATTGGCAAGTCTAGTATTTTTCGAACAGCGACATAATCTGTACCATCATCCCTCTTTGCTGGAACTTTGATCATCAGCCATAGAGCTCCACGACTGTTTTCCTTCCAATCTCTATCCAAGTCGAGGTACTGAACATCAATTGGTTTATCGTCTGCGAATATCCTGATTCGGTCTTCGTAGAATTCTACTCGGTTGGAGTGGTCTCTGACCCAGAGATAGAGGATTATCACCGCGGCTAAGATTGCAAGTAGAATAGCGAAAATGAGCTTCGCTTGGCTTGACCAATTTAGCTGGTAGACACTGGTTAAGACTAGTGTCAGAAATATTGAGCCCCAAAAGCCGTACAAGACAGCCCGGCGGTTCGCACTGTCGTAGCGATAAACTAGTTCAGATTTTTGGGAAAGCTGATCGTCCGACACTTGATACTAAGCCAATTTAGAATTTTATCTTGTATTTTTGCTTATGAATTTCTGGTCTGAACCACTGTTTCCAAAAAAGGATCAGCCCACCTATTCCGGTGCACCTTCCACAAATTCGAAGCTAGAAGTTAAGAGGATCCTTCAAGAAATATGTCTGTAGGTTAGTTTGGGGTCAAACTCGGCAGGCGCCAAGACCATCATCCTCATAGCGGTGATCTTGGTCTCAGCAGGAGCTGGAACCTTGTATTATGTTTCCAGCTCTATAGGAAAGATTAGCACAATCCGCAGTTCCTCTTCTCAGTCTACTGTCCTAACCACCAGTACTCTCAGCCAGCTTTCGCTTACAACGACGTTTCGATCATCAGCGCCTAATTCTAGCCGGAGTTCGTCTATTCCGATGGCGAACCAAACTGCTATGAGTGCTACTACTTTTTCGAATACCGTGTATACCAGTAATGAGTCAGTTTTCACGGGAAAGCACACCCACCGAGTCGCGGGAACTTTTTCAGTCGGTAACAATCCCTACTTGTTTGCATACGACCCGGGTCGAAACCTGATCTATCTCACAGAGATGGGGGGAGACGACCTTACCGTCATCAATGCCTCCACAAACGCCATCGTCACAACGGTCCCGGTGGGGTCATGGCCTACCGGAGTTGCCTTTGATCCGGCAAACCAAGAAGTGTACGTGACGAATTCGAACGCTTCGTACGTGAGTGTCGTGAATACCACTACCAATAATGTGATCGCGAATGTTCCGGTCGAAGGAAACGGATCTCAATTCGCCCTTTACAACCCTTTCAACCATAACGTGTACGTCTCTGATTATTCCGGGGCGAGTGCGATCTCGGTCATCAATGGGACCACGAACCAAGTAATCCAGAGCATCAACCTCACCGGCGGGCCTTTAGGCATGGCATACGATCCGATGAATCAATTTGTCTACGTGGTCTTGCATTATAACAACTCGGTTGCGGTGATCGACAGCCGAAACGACTCGTTACTCGGATCAATAGCAGTCGGGTGCGCACCGCATGAGATTGTTTATGATCCTACGAACGGGGATCTTTACGTAACCAACCAGTGCGACGGTACGGTTTCTGCCATTAACGGCGCCACCAATTTGGTCGTGGCCACGATTCAAATCATTGGAGAACCCTATGGAATTGGATACGATCCCATCTCCAACGAGATTTTTGTATCCAGCACGTATGGGGACAATAACTCGTACATAATCAATGCCACAACGAATACGGTCGATGATGTGATCCCTGCCGGCGCTGTCCCGGATGGTTATGTTTTCAACCCCAATGACGGGTGCATGTACGTTGACGCTGCCCTGACGGACATCGTCACAATAATCTGCTTGACTGACTAGAACATTTCTACGTCCAAGAATAGAATCTATTCCCCTGCGCTCACACGTCGGCTTTCTTTCTGCCTTCTTTCCAATCTTTAACGATCGGTTGCAATCCGTACGAAACAAAACTTAGCAATATCAAAGCTGCACCTATCGAGTCAAGTGTAAATGCCATTTGATAATCAAAAACGGATCTCGACGACAAAATACCGAACCCGTTAGCGATTACAAGAAACACAATTGCAGCAAGGAACAGAGTAACCGTAACCTTGCTAAAATTCGCTTTTCCTATTCGCAAAGTCTTTCGAGAGCCGCCCTAAACATCCTTGACTGTTTTCTAAATAACTCTCTTTCGTCCATAGCTTGAGCTCAGGAGCTTGAATCAAAGCTGCTTGGTCTGAGGGGCGATTTTTTCGGGGTCTTTTTTCGATTCTAAAACGTAGCTCAGTATTACGCCTACAGAAACAAGGATGATGGACAAGTATAGAGAGAGATTAATAAAGACGGTTATGATTCCGAATGCGACAAATGCAGTGCTAATCATCCCAAGTCCAGGAAACGCGACTTGTTTCGGCTTCAGAAGGTAAAGAAGTGGTCTGCAAATAGTAAAGCTGATCATAATTACTCCTGCTAACACGTAGGATAGATTTGTAATGACCTCCGTGCCATTTTTGAATTCTAATCCAAAACCAGTCCAGAGTACTGAAAAAACAAGCCAGAGTGCGATTGAACCTCGATGTTGCCTAAAATTCGTCTTGTATTTCTTCCATAGAGAATCTCGTTCCAACGTTTTTGGACACACTTCCTTCAATGATTTTGAGTGGTTTATCGCTTCTTTCGGAAGACAGGGATCGGGAGACGCAAGCTCAAATACTCACTTTGTTCGCATAAAATCTGAAAGAAAGATCTTCCGGCTTCTAATCGGCATATCAACGAACTTGCGAACTACTACGTGTTCAGTGCCATCCTCTCTTTTTACAGGAACTTTGATCACAAAATAGCTAATTCCATAATTATTTTGCTTCCAATCGGGTTCTAGGTCATCATATGCTACATCGATTGGCTTACCGTTGTCGAATATCCTGATCCTGTCTTCGTAAAATTCAGCTCGGTCAGAATGATTTAGTGATCTCAAAAATAGTATGATCACGATAACAATTATGCCAAGTAAAATCATGAGAACAAGCTTCGCTTGCGCTGTCCAATCCAGACCCTCGTAATCTACGAGTGCCGCTGACATGAGAAAAAGAAAGCCAAAGACGCTGTACACTGTTAGAGTCCGCACGTTCGCAAGATCGTATCTGTACACGAGTACAGGATTTTGGGATAGCGGATCTTCTGACATTTGAAACTCTAAGTCAATTTAGAATTTTATCTTGTATTTTTGCTTATGAATTTCTGGTCTGAACAGGTGATTCTGAAGAAAAGGTTCTATTAATTTTCGGTTGAGGCATGCTCCCTTGATGAATAATACTCTTTGTCTCTTCCACTATCTCCAACAATTGCCCTTTCTTTAGCGAGTGCTCTCTTCGATTTTATTGCTAACCATAATCCAAAGAAGAAGAAAGCCAGAAACGGTATTACAAGTGCCCCGTTATTATTTGGTGGATAGACGACAGGGCATGAATTAGCTGTGCAAACATCATTCGGAGTTAGGATGGTAATAGAACTCACGATTGCCCAAATTATTCCAAGAACACTTACTGTGACTAGCAGACATCCGACCGCAAGTCCAATCTTGTCATTCCTTGACAAAATCTTCTAGTTTCTCCTTCAATTCTTCGGTCTTTTTGACAGAGGCGTTCTCATAGTGCTCATAGGCTTTGGAACTCTTCTCAAATATTTGATTGTTTTCTAATAACTCTGCTCGTGAATTTCTGATCTGAATACATGATTTCAAAAAAAAAAGAGTAGCCCACTCCCTTGGGGCAGTGGACTTAGCGGTACTTTAGGAAAATCTAGGTAACGTGGATTGTTATTGTCCTCGAATTCCCACTTACATCGGTGCAGGTGATTGTGTATATTCCTACCGGAGTGCTTGAAGGAATCAATGCTGAATAGGTGAACTCGCCATTCGCTAGGGTAGTCGTTGTGCCCAAGTTCGCCCCATTACTCATTTTGAAGGTCATGAGACTGCTTGCAGCGAAACCGCTTCCAGATAGCTTTAGAGAAGCACCCGCCGCGACATAATGACTACCAATTGGAGTCACAAACGGGATGATCTTCAGCTTGGCGCTTGCTTTGTGTACACCGTCGGAAGCTACGACTGGATAAGTTCCCGCAGGGGTAGGGGGAACGGTGAACCAGCTCTTGCTAAAGCCTCCGGTTGAATTTGTCATCGTTACGACATCATTCATGACAACTCCATTGAAGGTGATTGTTATCAGATGGTTAGGCGCGAATCCAACTCCTGCGATTGTTGGTGCGCCGCCCACTTCTTGGCGGAGAAGTCTCAGCCC
>JABDCJ010000064.1:0-1532 GCA_013288145.1 Nitrososphaerota archaeon
ATTTTTTTTCCAACGGGCTATGGTTACGTGTACCTTCCTAGCTATTTCTTGGCATCCACCGGGCATCTGTATAATGGGCAATGGAATGCATTTCTAAGTTCCAACGAGATCTCGATGGGATGGGCACCAGTAAGCCAGAATTCGGATCTCTTGGAAGCAATCATGTTAGGAACACTTCGGATTATCATGGGAAGCTCTCTGGTACAGTCATTCTATCTTTCACACCTTCCAGTCGGCACAATAGTATTTCCCTTTCTAATTCTCGGTTTTTATAAGCAGAGAGCAGGATCCAAGTTTTCCCGCTCAACGGCGTTGATAATCTTGGCTTTTTCATGTTTTGGAAGTTTGTTCTTCGTTCAGACTATTTTCTTCCGCATGTATGGCATGTCCTACTTCTTCTACCTGATTGTTTTGTCATTCATCGGTATTAGGTGGAGTTCGCAGAATCGAGCAGACCTAGTCATTTTTGCTATCGTGGTTACCGCTTTAGCAGCGAGTTACCACACACTCTCATCATATGTCTTGGTCTTGCTAACTATTATGTTATTTTTGCAAATTTTGTTACGTTTGGCAATTAGCAAGAAAATTCTCGACATTAATATTCGTCGTACATTTCTTGGAATCGGCATTACCTTGTTTTTCGGAACGTACATGTTCATTGTTATCATATATCCATTCGCTCAGGTGTTTGGCTTTAACTTGCTGGATGTTTTTTCGAGAGCAGTTTCCATACCTGGTATCCAAGGAATTAGTACTATGAATTCTCTGTTTTCAAAATTGGATATCATATCAGAAGTATCCGCTGGGATCATTTTCTTTTCCGGACTTCTTGTGGGTGTAAAAGCTGTGATTCACGACGTGAATGATAGAGACACAAGATATTTGTTTTTCATTTGCGGTAGCCTTTTTTTATTCGCGATTTTGGAAGTCATCGGCTTGGGACTAATTACAGCATTAGCAAGGGTCTTCCAGGCGGTATATCCGGCTGTTCCTTTAATATTCTCCATTCTTCTTCTCAAAACATCTAGGATGTCCAGAAGATTGTTGTTGGCGGTCGCGCTAGTATGCATTATAGTCGTGCCTTCATCGTCGATTGCATTCAATCAACTGGAATTTGGACTTTCTACTAACACAGTGTCTTCGACCACATTTGCGCAAATCAACTATGTAGGATCAATGTCTTCTCAGACAACCGCAATATTCACTGATTTTGCCAGTGCTGGATCACTACTGTATTATGGTCATGTTAATGTCTTTGGTCTGAGTGACTTCGACTTTACACCGCTGAATTTCACATCGTACGCAAACGCTATCTACAACAACGGCGGTAAAGACGTGATTTCGAAAGCAGTACATGAAATATCGGGTTCTAACTCAGTATTGTTTCTATATCGAATCGAAGAAGAGAAAGGAATCCCGGTAGAATCTACCGTTTATGTCCCCCAGAACAAGTCGTTCATTGGAGAATATGGGACTTACTTCGACCTCGTGTATTCAACCGGCCAAAGTATTATTTTCATAGTCTCATGAAA
>JABDCJ010000064.1:1542-12701 GCA_013288145.1 Nitrososphaerota archaeon
GTCTTTTGATGACCCAATTCACTGAGTAATCGACATAGTCGTCTTTTTGAATATACTATAATGATTTTAGCCTCTAATCGTTCGTCAAATTGCTATGCTTCAATGAAACCTCTTGCCTATCGTGATTTGATTTGCTTATAATGAATTATGTATTCATCCTCGCAATTCTTTCAGTTTTGATTTTGAGCTTTTTTTTGAAGGCCTCGTTACTTTCTAACAAAGGTTGGGTCGAAATGGATTCTATTCATCACTTGTCTATGGGACTGTGGGTAAAGCAAAATTGCGGCTTGCCTGATATTATCGCACGTTACAATCAAAACGAAAAATACACATATCCACCATTATTGCATATTATTATCTCCAAGTTTCCAGAAAAGAAAATGTGGTACGCCCAATTTTTGGGCCCCGTTTGCGATTTCGCAATAGGCTTGATGATAGGAATTTATGCTGGGCATGACTTTGGTTGGACTATTGCTTGGATAGCTGTTACAAGTTACGCTTTTACTCCGTATTTATTCAGTGCTTACATCGGAGCATCTGCAGAGGCGCTAGCGGTCACGTTTCTTGCATTTTCCCTCTTCATTCTGTCACTAGCACTCAATGCTCAGCTATCAATCCAGTTCCCCTTGGTAATCTTATCTGCTTCAGGAATATCCGCTGTCATTTTGACACACAGGTCAACGACTGAAGCATTGCTCGCAATAGTACTAGTGGAATCGATAGGACTGCACCAGCTCATTTTTGTCGAAGCTACAATACTTGGATTAATTTTTTCGCTTACATTGTTACGAGGTAGACTAATCGTCAATCTGGCAGATCAATTCAGAATGATCCAACTCTTTGCTCTTGATAAATCGAAAGTCTACACTAGACTCCTACGATCAGGGAAATTTCTAGATTTCATAGAAATGGTATGGGAACCTCGGTCAGTTTTCGTTAACTTTCCTCTAGTTATCTTCATTCCAATGGTTTTCTACTTAAAATTGATCAACATTTCACCATTTTTATTTTATTGGATGCTGTCTTTATTGATTCTTTACGTCTCTTGGATTCCTGGAAAGGGCTTGCGGAGACTCGGAGCAATTGGACCTCCACTGTCAATAATGGTCGCGGAAATAGCCAGTAAGGTTCCTTGGGTTTTATTTTTCATTTTCATTTCTGTGGCAAGCGCCCTTACTCTGAAATATGTTCACACCATCAAGCCAAGAAAACAATTTGTATCTGATAAACTGATAGAAGCCTGTGAATTTCTCAAAACCATCGAAACCTGTCGATCTGGTACTAGTTATTCCTACGAGCAAGTCGTACAGTTTACTGTTCTTCACTAATAATCGAGTGGTAATTCAAGGCGGAAGCTCAGTTGGGGTAGAGTTCAATTACAGAATCCAAAAAGAAATCGATAGAAATCCAGATATCTCAAAAGAAATTGAGCGGTATAGAGTGAAATATGTGATCAAAACGAAGTCATTAAAAAATAAAGTACCCGGTATCATTCGCTTCGATAACGGAACTTATTGTGTTCTAGAGGAACCCGAGATAGTTACTTGCTAGTATTTCTTGTTTCGAGAATCGTGACTCTGGACGAGTAGAGTTCGGAGATTTCTGACGCTGTTAATGCTCGATTGTAGACTCTAACGTCGTCAGCCTCTACTCCTGGATTCGTTGATCCCCTTCCAAATCCATCTAATATATCCAAATGAGTCTGAGCAGAGAGGGCATTAGAAAATAATCCTCTGGCTCTTAGGACACCATCCACATACAATGTGTAAGTGGTTGATGTTGCAGTAAAGGTCACCAGGTGAAATTGGGAGTTATTATACGTAGAATTGGTCGTGATATAGTTGTCGTGACCATCAATCCAGCATCCCGCACTTATTCCTCCATTGAGGTACTCGATACTACATTGATCTGAATTAGTGCCTATAGTTGAATTAACAGTTGTAAGTATGAGGCCATTAGTTATATCTCCTGTCTTATTTCCCCAAACGGACGTTGTGAAAGGAAAGCTAAAACCAGAAACATTTGCAGAAGCGTACCCTATATCACCAGTCTTTTGCTCGAGAGCTTCACCAAATTTCCCATTTACCCAAATAGGACCGCCCACTAATATCGCCGTGTTGTCATTACCACTCAGATCACATGCTGATGTGCCCGAACCCTCATCCAACGGCCAATATCCTAACAATCCGAACGATAAGGATGCAATCGAACTCGTTTGCATTGAAGTTACGATGTCCTTGCATTGAAACGTAGTGGTGCTGGTCGACGATACCGGAGCTTCTGTTATGTAAACGGCGACAAGAGTACTTATGGCGAAGATAGCAAATACAACCAGCACCCTCATTAATTTCGATTTGGTGACCACGTTCTATCGTCCCTGCATCTTACTAAGGTGCATCAGATGAGAATCAAATCTAACCAACTATATTGGTCACGTTGTAAATTTTGACGTCGGGATTGCTGTAAATTAAAGTCACATTAGCAGCGTAAGGACCCGGAAAGTAATTCCAAGGATACTGAGAAGGATTCAGGGGGACTTGATACGTAACCACATTGGTTACAATAATATAATTGTCACCATCAATATTCGCCATTTGTATTGCGGCCTCCGGTGTTGTGGTAACATTGGCGTAATCAATTACTTGACCAGTGAGCACATCGCTATACGTAAACCTCCAGTCGGATACGGACAAGTAACCAGAGTTATTCGCTGGGGTATTTTGATTGAGCCAGTAGATGGCATTATAGACGTCAGATTGGGATTGGGCAGACAAATTTACGTTGGTAAGAGAATCCGAAACAACTGTTTGAGCCCAGGAACCGATCAAAATCGGGCCAACACAGATAACGAGCACCGCTATCGCCTTCCATGAATTTGAAATTGTATTTTGTATTTTTCGCCGATCCTTTTCTCCTTGCCGATTGGGAATTAAACTTGCGATCGCGAAGCCTGCCATAATTGTAAGCGGAACCAGTGCTTCGATCGAAAATCTCCAAGCGTCCTGACCGCCGCCCGCCGCGATCCAAAGAGAAAAGAACCAGACTACTGGAACGGAGAGCATTGGTTTTTGAATCTCAAGTGCCCTGTACAGGTAAACGGTGCTAAGAATAAGAAGAACGATGAACGCAAGATCATTGTTCAATTGAATATCGATATATTGCAAGAAGGGAACTCTTGAAATAAAGTTGGACAAGGTTGTACTGCCGCTCAGACTAGCCTGTCCTCCAGCTCCGCGAAGCGAAACTAAAAGCTGAATGAGGGTAGGGAACAAAATCACCCCGACAATAGCTGGTATCAGAATTATTATTGACGAAATGAGGTAAGGCCGTACTTCCGTCCACCTGTTCTTTTTGATGATCACGATCTGTATTATGGGAAGGAGGATTATCGCCAGGAGTAAAGTTAGGCTAGAGTAATGCGACATGTACAAATTAATCGTGGCAATTACAAGTACGATCCAGGACGACACTCCTTTAGGCTCAGATATAGTTAGGGCAATAGCCACAATAAGAAACAGGGAAGCCAATATGCCAAAGAAATCTGCGTATAGTCCAGAATCAAAGATGGTAGTGAACCAGACCGTTGCAGAAAGAGCATAAATCAGTGTGGTAATGACTGCCGCCTTTCTGCTCGCCGTGATTTTGAATGCCGCCAGATAAATCAATGGAGAAGAAAGGACAGCCAGAATAGCCATCGTCTTTTGCGCGACAATCAAATCTTCCCCGTTCACAAATTGAAAAGAGGACGCAAGCTGGTAATGTACTCCTCCGTAGAGTATTCCACCGATGGGATAGTAGTAATCAACACCACCGGCGCCATTATACTGAACGATGCCCGATAGCAAGTCTTCAGCGAGCAAAACGTGACTATGGAAATCATCGCTCGTAAATGCTGGAAAGATCGGGTATTTCTGAAAGTAAAGCAAAAGGATGACAACCTGTACTGCCATGATTGCGAATATCGCAAAATCCGATCTCGTGGGTTTTGTGGGAAAGAACACCTTTCGACGAATTAGGATTGACAGAAAAAAAGCAAGAATCCCGAACAAAATTATGGCATACAGCGTTCCGAAATCAATACCTACTAATGATAGACCACCAATGCTCAAACCGGAAGTACGAATCATCAGCACAACAGTATCTACGCCGAGGCCGAGGCCGAACGCCATTGCGAACCTTTCGACTAGGAAACTATTGGGCCGCCAGAGTCCCAATAGTTCTCCAAACCCGACGCCGGGAGCGAAAATCATGGCAAGATATAGAATGTATCCCTCTAATCCCAAATTCTACACTCTCTCCGTGATTTACTCGATTTAGTTCTCGATCTTACGGATATCGGAACCCTCTGCGAAGCCAGCATTCATGACATATCGATTTTCGAGTAAACTCCGTCTCACCAGAAATGGAAATAACCGCTCTCAAATAGTCGATCAAACGCTCCAGCAGGTTTTTAATAGAGATCACCGATATATCCGAAGGCGTTAGATTTGAGATTTGGTATGTTAGTTTCGAGTATTGCTTTAGGGTTTCTCTTGATTGGCTTGGCCGGAATTAATGTTTTTGCTACTTCGCAAACAGCAACGACCCACACGCAAACTTCATCCACCGTTACTGCAAATCCTAGCCACGATCATCACCACCATGATCATGACCATCATGATCACGATCATCACCACCATCATCACACCACCTCTAGCTCTAATATTCCGTCGCTAACTGCCACTCCCACAGCCTAGATTTTCAAGTAGTTAGCTTAGAATCTAATCAATTCGTGTAGGACTCGGTGGATCGGCAGCCGTCGTCGATCTAGATCGACTTTATTTTCTACAAATTCCCGATGTAACACTGCTTCACCCGTAAGTACTTTGTCCACAATTTCCTAAAGGTGTTAGAATCGGATGGTTTACGCAACAATTCAGGTTCATTATGTTACTTCCAATCAAAAGATTTAGAGATTAGAGCGCGGCATTAGGAAAGAGGCAACATAGTCTGAGAGCGAGATAGGTTCGAAGGGGAATGATATTTGAACCTATTTCAAATTACTACATGCCCGCTGCTCACTGGTTTCACACATTAAACTCAAAAATCCTGTTCGCGACTGTCACGGGATCGCCGACGCTGTATTCAATGTTGGCTGTGCGAAGAACTCTCAATTTTCTAAGAAATTCCTGGTACTCTAAAACTGCTTCTTCCTCGTTTGATAAAACTACCCACGGCGAAGTCGGATTGACCAAGACGAACTCAGCCCCATAAGTTCGTCTGATGTGCGACGCGAGCTCAACGACCGAGCTCAAGGAGCTGCCGCCCTTCCAATGGAAGAGTCCTGATATATAGAGAATCGCGGGCCTTTCGTCGTCACTACCTCCACGAAACACATCAAGTATAGTCTGCAGGTGCGCATCGTCTCCGCGCAGCGCCTTTTGCAACTGCAGGCGACCTCCTTCCTCAATGTCTGCCAAAGTAGCGGATCCCCCTTTGTTAAGTGTCGTAGCACTCGATCTGAGCAAGTAGCTAGGCAGCGGCATCAACACGGATGATTTAGTTCCAAAAATATCTTCACTCTTGATATCAGCAAACTTTAGTGCTACGCTTAACGCAAAAGACAGCGACAGCAGCGGAAAATCAACTTTCTTCAAGGCAACTATCCGGCCTGCCCCATCGTGCACAATGATCCCAAATCTCGCTCCCGCCATTGCGAGGGAGTTTGCAATTTGAAGAAAGGCGCTTGCTAGTCGATCCCTATCAAAGTAATCTGGGGAATAGGCTTCCAGTACAACGTAGTAGGACGATCCTACCTCTCGCATTTTTTCGTTGACGATCAACTCTCCTCGCCTCGCAGTCGCCTTCCAATTTACCTGCCTGTAATCGTCACCAAGCTGATAATTTCGCATCTCATAAAACTCTGTTCCGATTCCGGGTTTTTCGATCGGAATTTCTCCAATTCCTCCCCTCCCCAAAAGTCTTGAACTTGTTCCGGCGACATCGAGGACTTTTGGGAAAACCGTGTAGTGAAATGTGAGTGGAATGGAGCAGTTCTCACTGAATAAATGGAGCGGTCCGTCTACTCTAATTTTCAATATCTCTGAAGAGTACTCACCCGCGAAGGGGGTAGAAAATTCTGCTGTAATTTTCGAGACAAGTTCTTGGGGCATCACTTTTGAGGGATTGAAATGCAAAAATTCGTTGTCAGAAGAAATCTCCAGCGCGCCCCTGCCGTTCTTCCTCAAGATGAAATGTTCTTGGACAGCCATACCAGGGTATGATCGTCTTGAAAATGAGGGACTTTCATTGCCATCCGCTTCCTTCTGTTCATAAACGTTTGAAACTCTGAACCATCGGTCTGGATTTCTCGTTACAATCTTAAGCCAGATTGCTTCGCCGATCACAATCCAAACTAAGATCAGCAATACAGCTGTAATAATCAGGTCTCCTTGGAACAAAATCGCTGAGAATGCGAGAGCAACCGACGCGGCAATAACTGCGCGGCCTCGTTGAGTTATCTGCATATTTTTTTTCGTCTTCTCGATCGGCTAGCTTATAGTGCCCAAAGCAATTCTACAATTACTCTTTAGGAACTGGAACCTTCTCCACCGTTTCAGATACCAATTGCACCGGGGAGAGCTCCTCCGAAAGAGCTTCAGGCGTCAGAAAGATTCTGTGCAAGAATACAAAGGGCACCAGGAATTTTACGTCGTCCGGAATCACGTGGTCTCTGTTATCCAAAAGCGCCATGGCGCGAGAACCCTTGTGCAGCGCAATCGCGGCCCTAACGCTTGGCGGAGCTTTTATGTTCGGGGACTTTCTGATAAACTCACAGAGAGATACAATGTAATTCTTCACGGCCCCAGAGACAAATACCGCGCGAGAGGTACCAATTTTAGAAACAACTTCTTGTGGCTCAAGAATTTGTCCGCAAACATTCGTTTCAATTTCATCTATCCTACTCAGAATGCTAATTTCTTCTTGCAAACTGGGATAACCCATGTGTATTGAATAGGCAAACCGATCAGACTGCACTTCACTTAGTGGATAAGTTCCAGGCGAGCCATATGGGATCTGAGTTGCTATCACAAGATAGGGGTCCTCGAGTTTCGTTGTTTCCCCTTCGAAGCTAACCTGTTTTTCCTGCATTGCTTCAAGCAGTGCCGACTGGGCTTTTGGAGTGGCTCTGTTCAACTCATCGACCAAAATCACGTTGCCGAATATTGGCCCCTTGCGCAACTCGAACCGACGGCTCTTCTGATCGTAAACTAGAGTTCCAAGGATATCAGCGGGCAGAGTGTCCGGAGTCATCTGAATTCTTTTGAACACGCCACCTATCGTTTGTGAGAATGCCTTGGCTATTGTTGTCTTGCCCAATCCCGGGCTTCCTTCAAGCAGAATGTGCCCCTGGCTCAGGAGAGATACAAGCATCACCTTGATCACTTCTTCTCTTCCGATTACCGTCTTTGAGATCTCGTCGGTAAACCGCTTGCTAAGGTCAGCGTATTCCATATTTCTCCCTATCCTTTCTGACACGGGCTAAAATATCCTTGTTAAACGATGATGTTTCACTGCTAGACGAGGCTTCGAAGCTCTTCACCGATCTTTTTCTTCTTTTTCCAGCACCTATTGCCCCTGTGTATACAGGCAACAGCAAGAGAGCTGCTCCAGCAAAGCCGAGAGTGAGCAGATAATCAAGCGGGAACCGTGATATCACTGCAAAAATTGAGGCGATTTCAGTTCTTAAGACCCCTTCAGTGTTCACCTGCCAGTGAGACGAATCCAAGTAAACCGTTGAATTAGAAAACAGATTGCCGATAAGGATTTGATTATTTGCTATCTTCCAAATCGGATTGGTGAAGAATTGGGAATCGCCGACGACAATCACAGTCCCTTTTCCAATTGTTTGCAAAGCAGCCAGGGGAAGTGGTCCCTTCGCGATAGGCTTTAGAGCAACAGAGGCTGCACCATTTAGTATCTGGAGCAAGTTTGGTGAACCAAGCAATTCCGTTCTATTTGCATCAAAACTTTCAGGGCTTGAGCTTGCGACCACCAACGCGGATGATCCGCGTATGATCGTTAGGGGGCTAGGTTCATCCATCGCAATTCCCACGACTCCAGCGAGAAATCCGTATTGATTTGACGTTAAATGCGGCACAATTGCAGTTGGCAGCGAGGGCGCCTTCCAGTTGTACACAGGGTCATTGACAGTCAAATTCGTTAGAATGCGTATGCCGAGGCCCATTTGATCCAAGAGATAATTGGATGTTCCCAAATTATCCGCAATTACGAGGGTTCCACCCTGCCCTACAAAATTTTTCACATTGAGCGCATCCGATTGGCTGAACTGTAAGATTGGCTGAATTACTAGCAAAACGCTCCTGTTCGTTCCTTGTTGCTGTGGGAGAACGACTCCGGTTGAACTTAGATGTATGTCGTATTCGGAAAAAACATCGTGCAGGCCATTCCAACCATAATTGTTAGGGCTGAAGGAAACTGCGTCGGGAGCATAGGATACTAGAAGGATGAAAAGTATGATAGAGATAACAAAAGATCCAATTATCGATCTTACTAGATCTGGATGAGGAATTCTTCGGTTCTTCAACATAATTTTAGCTCCCTTCATTTGTTGGAAGTTTCAGATTTTGATATGCCAACGTTCCACACCGTCTTTAACTCTGCGAGCATTTTCTCAGCTTCATTTACTCTGGATTCATCAAAATCCTTCGAGTAAAGATAATCTTCAACAATCAAAGAAATCCAATAGAAATTGTCCTCTAGAATGTCAAGTGCCTTCACCTCATTCATGATTTCTCTTATCGTCGAGCTATCTTTGAATGCAATGTGAAATCTGTTCGTTGCCAATAAGAGCGCATCCTTATAGATCCAAATCAGATGAGATTGCCGAGTGGTGTCATTTGCCACCGTCTTGTTCAAAAAATCATCAACAGAATGGCTCTCCAACTGGTTCTTTTTTGGTTCATCTTCCATAGGCTTCTTAGCCAAGCGCATGCTAAGCTTTGGCAGCAGATCTAAATTTCTTGCTTCGTAAACTGTAATGCCTAAAACAAGAACTGGAAGAAAGACCCATAGAAGATTGAATACGCTCAGCTTAAGCTCAACTTTTCCGGAACTTACATATGGTTGAGCTGCAGCGACGCTCGCTGTCAAGTTTCGACCAAACGCAAAATCCCAAATTGAAACCGGGACTATGATGCTAAACCCTCCTGATCGATTCGTTGTCGCGGGAAAAGTTCCCCACGGCGAGTTTATAGTAACTCGTGCGTCTGCGAGCGCTGAACCATTTGCTTCAACTTTTCCCAAAATATTCGCGCTAAAGCCGGAGAGGGAATAACTCGGAGCACGTACAGTGATGTTGATTGGTTCATGATAGACTTGGATCGAGGTCAGGTTAAACGACGGTCCGAAAGCACCTTGAGGAGCAAAAGCTGCATACACGTAAACGGTGCCGTCAGTTGCATTTGCAGGTACGGTCAGAGTTTTTGTGAAAATACCTTTCGTGTCTGTCGTGGTGGAATAGGATTGATTGTAGAATGTAATCCTCACAGGAGCATTGGGAAGAGGAACACCCGATTTTGAGCTGAGATTACCGCTAACGGTAAAGTTGAAAGTTGGCAGATAAGCAGGAGGATCTCCAATAATTATCTGCGTTTGATTGAACAAGATCGTGAAGTACAAATAATTTGAAACCTTGCTCGCAAGTTTGATTGTAGAATTGCTTGCAACAAAAGCCCAGATCACTCCAACAGTTTTGTAGACAAAGGGAATGCTCAGATTAGCCTGCAAGTTTCCATTATTCGAGGTAACAGTCGTTCCAATGAGAGTCCCATTAAAATAGAACAAGACAGATTGTCCAGCTAACCCAAAGTTTCCTCGAGTCAAGTTCCCATAAATTATCACGCTTCCACCGGTCTGAATTGTCTTCTGTGGAGATGAAATGGTGAGATTTACATCGGGAGAGCTACCGGTGCCATAAACAGATGCAAGTATGACACTAAGATTCGAACACTCTGCGAGTAATGAAGAGATCTCTGCTCTCACCAATCCTGCTCCACTCGAATAAAGTAAAACTGGAACGCCTAGGTTTGATAGGGCCGGCGTCGTAGAGTTTTCAAATTGAGCAAATGTGCTCTCCGAATTATTTGCCTGTAGACAGCCCGCTGCTAGTTCTAGGCTTGCGTTGGTGAACTGCTTTTCTTGGATGGATTGATTTGTTTGGTTAAGATATCCTAGAGCAAGTGGAATTGAGATGTTCAAGTTAGAAATTTGGTCAATGCCTTGAGTCGCGGTGTGATTCACGGTACTCGGTATGTTTAGCAGTCCAAAACTTTCTACGCCGGAAGAAACGTTATTGAATTGTCTTTCACCCAGCCAGGTAAGAGATGAGTTGTAATAGCGCGCGAGACCGCTAAGATCGTACTGTTGTTTAATGGAAGCGGGGTTTTGAATGTCCGCCCACGGTGCTGGAACGTGGAGTCCGGTATAGGCTCCTCCGGCAACTATCACAAGCAAAAGAAACGCAATGATCACCGATTCAATAACAAGTTGTTTTGAGCGTCCTCTCGAATTTTTCATGATCAGTGACCTCCCAGGATCGCCAGCACCCTCTGCGCCACGTAGAATGCAAAAAATGCCAAGAGTATGAACCCCAGGACGTCAACCTGGATTCTGAATTTTGGATTTAGTATCAATCTCAAAGCAAAGTAAAGTATGGCAAAAGAGCTTACGAACAATCCAATATCGCTAGTGTTGAGGAAGGTAAGTACCGTGAACGGAATCATTGCGGCAATCGCGAAAATAATAACAAAGCGCCCCCGCGAATCCATCTCGATCCCCGGATTAGATCAGAAATGCCCGAAAATATGAGGGTTACTCGACGTGACTCTCTAGTCTCAAGAGACTAGGTTTCAATCAATAACTTCAAGCGTGAGACGAATTAGAGCAGGATCAAATTTTTCATCGATAATTTTCACTGGAAGTCCCCTCGCAGCGGAAACTACACACGCAGCAACGCAGCTAACAGGCGTGCCGAGGCATTCGTTGAAAAACGGTGATTCTGATGAGAGCGCGGGCTTTTTTATTTGGATCTTCACAAGATCTCTCTTAGGCTGTTCAATTTCAGATTTGTTCAACGCTCCCTGATTCACGTCTTCCTC
>JABDCJ010000065.1:0-2474 GCA_013288145.1 Nitrososphaerota archaeon
CCAGGACGCCGAAAAAGCATACGGGTTGATCAGGGAGAACCTTGTACGGTACCAGTCACCCTTCACCGCTTCCGCGGCCGGAGTACCACCGATGCAGCAACAACCAAAGGTACAGACAATAGCCTGCCCAAAGTGCGGGGCTCCAGTAGCGCAGGGACAGCGGTTTTGTGGCAACTGCGGCGCTCAGATTTAGAGCACGAGATCATCTGCACTAAAAATAGGAACGTTTGGCGATCTTCCTAGATTGTCGTGTAAGACGATGTAGTTACTGTAGTAGTACTAGATTTGCTGGTCGAGCTAGAGGTTGTGATCAGACCGGGGGCGGTTGGATTTAGCGATAGAATCTGGAAAAAGCCGCTGGAGGTCAATACACCGGGAACGGAGTCATAGTAATTTAGCATTGTCAATAGTGTGACATTGGTTCCCGGCAGCTTTCCTAGTTGAATCGTGCCGTGTTCGGTCGAGTTTATCTGGGGCGCGGAGTAAGAACCACAGCCAGTTGTTGTGCTTGACGTCGTGGAACTACTATTGTATGAGCTAGTGTAATTGTAATTAGTCACGCCCATTGTGACGTTACCGAAAGTAGTGGTAGTCTGGTTCGTCTGGTGCATGACTTGGGATGAAAGACTCAACGAATTTTGGAGTGTAGAATAAATGAAGGGTAGCTCGAAGAAGATCATAAGGCTTGTACCGAAAAGGCTGGCAGTAGAACCCGTAGCGTTGAAAGCGCCCAATGTGACTAGAGTGGCATTCCAGTTTGGATTGAAGTACATTGTCCCGGTCTCGTTTTGAGAATTGAGACCCGATGTCATTGACGCCGAATCATTTAGAGAAAATATCAAACTGAAATCAATCAAGGTGAAGGATGTTGCGTTGATTACTTTGGTCCCCAAAAGCTTGTAGGATCCGTGGATGCTCTCGGATAGATTGCTGACTGGGGTTCCGGAACTCGATGTATTCACGAAATCATTTGTGTGGAAATTAATGGACATGTAAGAAAAGTTTCCCAGGACATCCCTGATCAGGTACGTTGGAAAAGCCGTAGTCAAAAGGCTCGTGATTCCGGAAGCGTTCACGCTGGTGGAGCACACTGTGGATGTCTCAGCAGTAATCGTGGATATGATTTCGCTTGTGAAGTAGCTTGTTGTAGTTACGGCATTCTCCGAAGAAGATGTGGACGATGAACTTGATGTAGAACTCGGCGCTGTAGAAGTTGATGAGGTTGGAGACTTCGAGGTTGTAGTAATAGGAGTCGATGATGAGGTTGAGGATGTGATGGAGCTAGATGGCGCTGATGTAACGGAACTGGATGTTGGGGTTTCGGGAATCTGGGTTGTCGAAATAGAAGTTGATGTACTCTTTGTCTGCGAGAAAGCGATGAAACCGCCAACTCCAACCGCTACGATGATTATCGATACAACGACAACTACCATAAGACCCGCAATTGCACTCTGGGAATGCCCAAGCCTCATCTCTAGCTCAACTATGCCCTCTCGGTGAGATGAGTAATTTATCGATAGTGTCCGAGATAAGGGAATTTATTGTGGTCCATTATTGGAAACGGACAAAATTCTCTTATAGTGGAGCGAAATCCGCTCAGGAGCTTTTTGGAACTAGATTCAGACCTCACGTTTCGGGACTATTACCAGTCTTGCATTAATTGGCTGTTAAAAAATTCGACCGTCTTTTCCCAGGAATCTTATTTACTTTTGGTCATCACCCTCAACGCTCGTCCCGCACGTTTGCCCTCGAATATTGCAAAAATTATTCGAATTCCGAATAAGGTCGGGGAGCAATTAGCAGAGTCGAAAAGTGCCGACAACGACCCTTCTCTCAGCAAGGTCTAAAGCTGATCAGCGCGAGCTGGATTTTTCACGAATCATCTGTATTACGTACCCCAGACTCCGTTCTGCATCAAACTGCCAGCCCGAGTCTGCGCGATGCATAAGGTATGGAATGGTATAGTTCTGCGAGCAGAACCAATCAGGATAGCTAATGTCCGTTGCTTTGAGCTTCAGTGGACGAAGCCCGTTCGCAAGGTAGCGAATAGTCTCTGCCATTTGAGAGACCGGGATGATCAACTCGGCAACGTACTCTCCGTCTTCCGTCCACATGTGATTCCAGGTAAATGGACAGGCGGTGAAGATCGACATTGCATGCCGCGCTGAATCTTCTGAAAGAGAATTGAAAAAGTACATCATGGGAACGACGGAGTGCTTTGCCCAGGAATCGGTGCTCCCGATCCACATGAACTTGAAGCCCGAAATCATCTTTGATCCGAAGACATGATTTCTCATATGGTAGGAGATATCGCTGTCGGTAAGATTCAATTTCTTTGAGATATCGACGGACTTTGTCCAGGGATCTACTTGAAGAGACTTTACAATTTGCACTTTTAGAAAAATTTTTCGGTTTTAGCTTCAAATGATGTCCAATTTAGTAATTTATGCTAAGAAAATATCGGAAATAGAACA
>JABDCJ010000065.1:2484-6957 GCA_013288145.1 Nitrososphaerota archaeon
GGTCAATATGGTCGTATTTGATGCGATCAAGTGACGTAATCGATTGAGAACCGGGGGATGCTCGGTAGTCTGAAGGAGCGGCGAGCAGACGGGAAAAGTCAATGTCCCACACCCGGTTCACGTAATCATAGTACTTTGTTTTCATTCCAAGTATCTCCTTCCAGAGCAATCTTCGTATCCGGACATTTTCTATGAAGCCCATCTCTTCAAGAGCGCGCAAAAGCTTGGAAAGCTCTCCCTGCCTTTCAGGAGGTATCATGAATTCGCTGTCGAAGGAATGGTTTGAGAGAGATCTTGCGTAAAAGTGGAGGCCGGCGATTTGATGCAATCCCCCAAAGAATGAAGTGAAATCAGTCAGGTCAGAAGAAACGTCGAACCCCACTCTAAATCGGGACAGACCGAATCTCGACGGCTCTATAACGGGCGTTATTGAAATCCCCTGATCTTTTAGGCGCCCCATTCGAAACCGCAGCGTTTGGTACGGTATCCCTAGCTCATCGGAGATCTTATTGAGATTTCTCGCTCCGTCATCATCGACGAACGGTGATAATCGGGTCAGAAACTGGGACACGTCATCGGCTGGGATTCGCAATTTTACCTAACGCTACTCCGCTGAACTTCCTTACTGGAAGAACTCCGATTGCCTCTGCGAAAACGTATCTTGCAACACTTCTCTATTTATTTTAAGCTAATTCTTTTTTGGAATAATTTCATTTCGCGATCCTCCAATAATGGAAAATAGGTGTTTTCGACTCGCTGAAATGTTCTATTTCCGATATTTTCTTAGCATAAATTACTAAATTGGACATCATTTGAAGCTAAAACCGAAAAATTTTTCTAAAAGTGCAAATTGGATTGGCGCCATGTCCATCGATGAAAAAATCAAAGCAGGACTAGTCGCACTCTCCGTAATATCGGCAATAGCCGTAGCAGCGCACTTCGGACACGTTCCGGCAAGCCACCACCCGCTACTAGATGCTCTTGGTCCCGGACCGATCTCGCACTAGAAAACGTTAAGCGAATTAGGGCGGGGAGTTTGCAAAGACTCTTTTGCTCTTTCCCTCTCTTTTTTACGAGGCTCTCCATCCAGAAAAAGCCTTATGGATAGTCCCGCTGCGTACTATGATCAATTTCAATTTTGACTAACTCTGACGGACAAAAAACGTCTCGACTTAATAGCTCGAGAGTAGCAATCATTGTAGCGGTAGTGGTTGCATTCCCCATTTTGGTTGTTCTTGCTTTTTACTCCTCGCTGAATGTGATTGCAACGAACGGACCACTCTTTTCTAGCTTCGGTAATCTCGGCGGACTTTACTATACCGTGACGAACAACGCTTCACAGATCACGACTGTCTTTCTGAATCAATCTTCTGTTCAAAACGAATCCTTTCCAAGTTTCTTGCCCGCTATCTCCATAGCATCAGGGTATCTGATTGCAATTATTGTGATTCTTTTGGTCGCCGTCAGTTTGTCTGTTATCCTGAATTTTCGACGCCAGAGTGCAGCAATTGACTACAGCTTTGAAAGTGAAGCCGAGCTCGAAAAAAAGAGAAACGAGGTAGCTGACATTCTGGACCGAGCGGTATTAGAGTTAAGGCAGGGAAGCGAATACCGTCAAACCGTCATAGAGTGCTACAAGAGGATAAGCGAGATTCTGGCTTCGAGAACAAATATCGACGGCGCGCCGCTTACCACACGGGAGTTCGAAGTTTCAGTATCAGCTAGATTGAGGCTTAACACGCCATATCTAGCGCAGATGACCGACGTGTTCGAGTTAGCGCGCTACAGTAGCCACCAAATTTCCAAAGCTGAAGCGGACACGGCGATGGAGTGTTTGTCAAAACTGAGCTCGTTGTTACGCGGAGAAGAGAATTCCACCGACAACAAGCAGGGTTAAACAATATGATGCGCTCTATTTCGGGAAGGATGAACAGAGACGACTTTGATAATTCTCGCAGATATCCTGCTCTCATATTCAGCCTGATTTTCCTCGCAGTTATTTTGATAATTTCTCTGACCCAGAATTCACAGATTATTCTCGTCCTGGCTCTTTATCTCTGCATCTTTCTTGAAGGAATTTCAATCTCGGCCTTCGTTATTTATTCGAGAAGTTCGGGAAAAGATGCTGCAAGCTCCGTTAATGAAAGTGCAAGACCGAGCTCTCCAAAGGGGACGGATGTCGTGAGTTCGATGAATGTTTACCTATCTTACGCGGAAAAGGGGTCATCCCACTCTAGAAGAGAAATTGCCCTTATCATTAGAAATCTGTTGAATGACAGTCAAGCTAGGAAAAGAGAGGAGCTAGACAAAGATCCATTTTTTCAGGCCGACCTGAACAAGGTGGTATTTCGGTATACAGACCATTACGAGACCGTGCGGAATTCGGGCGCCCGGTATTCCAGAGGTGAAAGAGAAGCTTATCTAAACAGTCTGGAGCGGGTCATCCTGAGACTCAGCAGCGAGTAGAAGCGCCGCAATTGACCTCGCACCTGGTTTCAACAAAATATTGACGGGGATCGATTTTTCTGTCGAATAGTAATGAAAGCATACAACAGAACGCCCTAAAACTGCTAGACTCGGTTGGCATGGCGATTGTGGGGAAGAAAGATGTTCTTCGCCTCATTCTTCTTTCTGTCCTATGCAATGGGCACGTGCTTTTCGAAGATCTACCAGGGCTTGCAAAGACCCTTACTGCGCGCTCATTCGCGCAAAGCTTGGGATGCGAGTTCAAGCGAATCCAGTTCACCTCGGACCTTCTTCCGGCCGATGTAACGGGAAGTTACGTGTTCAACAGGGCTACTTCGGCATTCGAGCTGAGAAAGGGTCCGATCTTTTGCAACATTCTTCTCGCAGACGAGATAAATCGCGCTCCCCCTAGAACTCAGTCTGCGTTGCTCGAGGCGATGCAGGAGCGGCAGGTAACCATCGAGAACGACACTCTAAAACTTGATAGGCCCTTCATAGTTTTTGCGACTCAGAATCCAATCGAGTACGAAGGGACGTATCCGCTGCCGGAGGCGCAGCTAGACCGATTTCTAGTAAAGACAAGCATCGGCTATCCCACTCCGGAAGAGGAAGCTAGCATCCTGGAGAGGAGATCGGAACGTCGCAGCGACGACTACGCGCTAGAAAAGGTCGTGGAAAAAACAGAGCTCCTGGACATGCAAAGCTCGGTCGAGACGATTCACATTGATCGAGATCTTGAAAGGTACATCGCAGAGGTCGTGGCGAAGACCCGCACCCATCCCTCGGTTGAGGTGGGTTCTAGTCCACGTGGATCCATTGCGATAATGAAACTTGCAAAGGCGAACGCCTGGCTGGGCGAGAGGGATTACGTAATCCCGGACGACATCAAGGCCGTGACCATGCCTGCCTTGAATCACCGGCTCATTTTGACCGCGGACAACTGGTTGCGCGGGACAAAGCCTCAGAGCATTATCGAAGAAATTCTGAGCAAGACGCCGGTGCCAAAGGTTTCCACTACTTAGAATATGGCACTATGCGTTAAGATCTTTGAAGAGATTCAACTAGCTAACTACATCTTCAGCTGTTGTCTGACCTTGCCCAGACCAGCCGGCGCTAGGTTGAACTGGATAGTTTTCAGCCGCGTCATTTCATCAATGCTGTGTCCGACTCCCTCCCTTCCGAGACCGGAATCCTTGTTTCCGCCGAACGGAAAGTATCCTACGCCGTGTGCAGGCGCGTCATTGATTGCTACTGAACCCTCTTCGAAGCTCTTCGCGGCCTTCCAGGCGGTGTAAAGATTCTCCGTAAAGACGCAAGAATCCAGTCCATAACGCGAATCATTCACGATTTTTATCGCAGCATCCAGATCCTTGACTGGAATAATGGTAACAACAGGACCGAACGTTTCTTCCCATGCGATCTTTGCATCCAGCGGAACATTATCCAGAACTGTCGGCTCAAAGTAAGTGCCCTTGTGGGAACCGCCCTGAAGGAGCAACGCACCCTTCGATATTGCATCATCGACCAGTTGTTGAACCCGGCTTGCGGCACCTTCATTGATGAGCGGTCCCATGGTTACTCCCTCGGACCGCGGATCTCCAAGCTTCCAGTGAACAATGTCCTTCATGATCTGAGCAACAAGCTCGTCGTGGATCTTATCGAAAGATAGAACTCTGCTTATTGCATCGCACCTCTGTCCCGAGAATTTCAGGGCGCCTTCGAGAACTTTCTTCGATGCAAGCTTCAAGTCAGCGTCGTCTGCAACAACGGCAGAACCTTTGCCACCGAGCTCCAAGTGTAGCTTCTTCATGTCTGAGACTTTTGCAACGTGTTTTCCGGTCTCGGTACTTCCGGTAAGAGTGACCATGCTCACAAGTCTGTGGCTGACCAGCGTGTCTCCCACCTCTCTTCCGCGGCCCGTGACAACGTTAACAACTCCGTCCGGAATTCCTGATTCTTGGAGTACCCTGGTAAGCAATATCGAAGAAAGCGGGTCATCTGTCGCCG
>JABDCJ010000065.1:6967-11117 GCA_013288145.1 Nitrososphaerota archaeon
CGAGTTTCCGGACACCAGAGCGGGGGTAACCTTCGCAACTAGAGAAAACAGAGGATAGTTGAATGGAGTAATGCAGGTAATCACGCCAAGGGGCTCGTGGATTACAAGAGCAAACTTGGCAACAGTATCCTCGGACCAGTCGCCAGGGACATACTCGCCGAAAATGCTCCTCGCTTCTTCCATCGTCATCTTTATCCGGTTTACCGAGGCCCTGACTTCCCCCTCCGCGGATTCTGGGGTCTTGCCCGCTTCTGCTACGAGCGTATTGACAAAGTACTCGCGGTTCTCCTGAATGATGTGACGCGCGTGATTCAAGATGTTGATCCTATCTATCGCAGGAATGTCCCTGATCTTCTTGCGCGAAGCAAATGCTGAATTCACCGCGGCGTCCGCATCAGAAGCCGTCCCGCTTTGTACGCGAGCAATTACTGCTCCGTCAATGGGAGATCTTACATCAATTGTAGATCCGCCGGCGCCCAGCCGCCATTTTCCATCAATAAAAATCTTGAACTCGGGAATGCCATCTTTTTCCGTAGAATAGGATTCTTCGAAAAGCGAAGGCAATTTCATAATATTTTCAGGTTCGGTCAGCGTCAATGTAGATCGTCATATTAAGATCGGCATTTCTATCGATATAAGTCTCGTCATCGAGACCCATGACGCTGCTGTTGGTAAAACAAAGTTATGAGTGTCAACTTCGCCCTAAAAAGCCAAAGCGAAACTCATCCTAGTTGTGATTCGTAAGAGGAGTTATCCCCTGCGGCGACGGCTACTCGCTTTTTTCGCTGACTTGGGTCCTTTCTTCGAAGGAACGTTAACCTGATCCAGAAACTTTGCCACTGACTTCAAGTACATTTCCCGTTCCTCCCAGAACGGCATGTGCGAGCTGTCTTCAAATGTGAGTCTCTTCGATCCTTTGATTCCCCTGTGAATGCTTTCGGCAACCTTGGTTGAGACCTCATCATATCTTCCACCGGTTACGAGAGTCGGAACTTTGATTGTAGGAAGCCTTGCTGTCACGTCCCAGTACATCATGTTGCCTACTATCGTGTACTCATTCGGACCATTCATGAAGTAGTACACTGGGCGGCTCATGTTTGACATCGTTTGCTGCACTTCTGCCGGCCATTCGGCCATCCTGCACACGTGCTTTCTGTAAAAGTGCATCGAAGCGTCCTGGTACTCTTGATTTTCAAAATCCCCGACGCTCTCGTACTTTTGTAGAACGGATACAACTTCCGCTGGAAGCTCGGATTTCATCCGTTGCATTTCTGCTACTGTGAGAGGGACGCTCGCCAAGCCACCGGCAGTTACGAGACTTTTCAAGTTCTTCTGATATTTTAGAGCGTATGCTATCGCGAGAAGTCCGCCGTAGCTTGATCCAAAAAGATTCACCTTTCCCAGATTCATTGCTTGCCTGAAAGCTTCTACCTCTTCTACGCCGTATTCGATGGAGAAAATGTACTTGTTTTTGGGCATCTCGGACTTGCCAACGCCGAGCTGGTCGTAGAAAATCACTCGGTAACCATAGTTTGCAAGATCGACAAGCGAAAGGAGGTAATTGTGCGGGGCACCAGGTCCACCGTGCAGACAGAGGATGTTCCCCTTCACTTTTACTCCCGGCGCAGGCTCTGCTGTCCGGTAATACAGGTTAAAACCAAGAACATTGATCGTTCCTTCATTCGCTGAACTGTCGTTCATATGGAGGCAAGGAGAGAATTGTGGGTTATAAAAAATCTTGCGCCGATATGAACTCGCCTAAGACAGACATTATAGCGACCTTTTCATTCGGTAGTGTTAGGGAATTTCCCTACGAAGCCAAATCCGTTTGTTATCCGCGCGACAAATGATCGAATTAGGATGCAAAAGATGACGAGATCTCTAGGAGATTCGATGCTCTAATTATTCGATTGTAGATATAACACGAATCGTAATAGGAAGTCAAAAATGTCCGGGTTTTCCAAAAGACAAAATTTGTGATCCGTACTATGAATCTATAAGGCGTAGAGAAACAGTATTCAAAAAAGACAAACCGTGTCTAGGCTGCCTGTCCCAGCTCGAAGTAAAAACCGAGCTGTTTTGGATTGTCACAGTCTCGCGATTAATGCGAAAAAACGATTCAAAAACTGAAGGGAGAGATCAAAAAATGATGAAACTAGAACAAAATGAAGATTTCAAATTATTTGAAGGAGATTTCCCGATTTCAATTTCGGCAACGGCTGAAAGGAAACAAGAGATCAAGAGAAAATACCTCGATCCTATCCCTGATTTGAAAAATTACGAATGTATTCACAAATACGCAAACCCTCTGGCTCCTGCTGTATCGAAAAAGTCATATGGAATTTCGGGAGGTTTCCTTAATCCCTTCATTGAAGTGGTCGATGAGCGACCGACTATTCCGCAGTCTGTGGAGGGAATCTCTTCGACAAAACCACCTTCCGGCGACAATCTACGTCGAAAGCAAGCATTCGAAATTTACAAGAATTTAGTTCAAATGGGAACAAGTCAAGATGAAGCTCTCGCCATGATGGGTCCACTAGTCTCAGAGATCACCAGGAAAAGAAAATACACACATTCGTTTTCGATAAGTGAAGCGAGATGGAGTTTCGGTCGGCGAATGGGCGAACTGGCAATTTATGACAGACCATTCATGGCCCCGATTAGAAGATAATCAAATCAATAATTCGAAATTAAGATAGAGATTTTGCATAGTTCGCAAGCTCAGTTCAAAAACCGTCTTCATTTCTTTCGTTGAAGTTGAAGATGATACTTGTCAACAAGTTTCTCGAAAGCCGAGAGAGCGTCTGTAAGAGTGGTAAAAGTATCACGACCCGTGGCCAAGCGATTGGTCATGCTATCATCTTCAAAGATGTGAGTCCAGATGGCATACATAGAAGGTTGATCTTGAGAGTAATCGATACAGTCGAGTTTTACGACAAAAAATCGACCACGCACTGATCCAACGGATTCGAAAACGGTGGAGATCGTGTATTTTCCAAGAACCTGACTTCCGTTATCCAGTGTTCTCTCAACGAGGTCTTTGGATTCTTCCTTTTCTTCTAACATTTTTCACAACTCAGAACTCTTGCCAAATAGCATTGTATCAGATGACCACGAGCTGTTCCGCTTTGATCAGGCCATTGGTACACCACCGATTAGACAGATAAAGAGTACTCTCCATAGCCATTGCTATATTTCAGAAGGATTGCTTACACCTGATAAAAATTGGGATCACATCCTCTCGGGGGGTAATTAGCTTGATTTGGGACGGCCTTGTCCTCAGGTTTCTTTGGCTCCTTCACAACCCGCCGTTCCTTCTCTCTTCTGATATTTTTCTCTAAACGGTACGGAAAGACTCTCACTTGGTATTAAAAATCAGATTAGAAAATCTACTTTATGATCACATCCGAAGGAACGGAACTGCGCCGCCAGCTTCGGACGGGTGGTGCCTTTTTTCTTGCTGTTGCGGCCTCTTTCTTTTTTCAAGTTTCAAGTCGCCTACTTTTCTTCCTTCTTCAGTCAGCTATACTAGGGAAAAATGATGAAACGGGATATGCTTAACTTCTCTCGGATAAATCCGCGTTCTGAACTTTTGTGAAGCTATCAATTGCCACCATCTTGTGGGGGAAGATTTCTGCCATTGATGAATTCAGCGGCACACTTTCGGGCATACGAGAAATGGGTTTTGACGGCGTGGGTTTTGAGACTAGATTCTTGCCTGCCGTCTATCGCAGAGATCCCGAGAAACTTCCGCCGGTCGTGAAAAGTGCCGGCCTTGAAAACGCTGGTTCTTACTCTTCAATGAAACCTTCGGACGTGGAGTGGGCTGAAAAATCGAAGACTCCCTTGCTCTGGCTGGTAATCCGAAGAGAAGCTGGAATTCGAGAGGCGATCAAGAGTCTATCAAAGTTCGCAAAGCTCGCCAACGAATCTGAGGTAATCCCTGCGCTTCACAATCATCTCGGTACGCCATTTGAGACAGTGGAAGAGATCGATCAAGCCCTAGCAAAAGTCCAAGGTTTGAAACTCTGCTATGACACTGCGCATGCTGAAGCCGTCGGAATTGACCAGCGGGATTTCATCAGGAAATATCACAAAATAATTTCCCTGGTTCATCTAAAGGACCTAAGAAAAAAGGGTCCGAAGAGCA
>JABDCJ010000065.1:11164-12678 GCA_013288145.1 Nitrososphaerota archaeon
GGGTATCATTTACGAAGGATTTTGTCAATGTTGGGAGCGGGATTGTGGACTTTCAAAAAGTAATGTCAAGCCTCGCCGAATTCAAGTACGATGGCCCGATGATGCTCGAACTCGACGCTGCTATCGGGAAGAAACCCAATCAGCTCGCAATGGAAGGGTACTCGGGAGTGACCGAGCTTCTATCTAGTAACCGTCGTTAACCCCAGAAGCACAAGTTGCCGTTTAGCGTCGCGTGCTTGTGAAAATTCTCGTTCCTTTTGTTATGCTCGAGCTCGCAGGGAGAAAGATGCTGCGGGCAGACTGATCTGCATAGCTGCTTGTGTATTCGCTCAACCTTTCTTCTCGATTCCGGCAAACGCTCTTTTCAACTCCTCGATTTTCTTCTGTTGTGAAAGAAGAATGCTAAAGAGAAGTGCCTCGGTTTCGTGACCCTCGGGAGCGATTTCGACGAATTCGCCGTACTCCATTGCATTTTGCATTGCTTTCTCAAACGCTTTCCTGTCGTCCGGCGAAAGCGAGTCGATGGATTTTTGCCAAGCATTCAGTTCGTCCCTCAGTTTAGAGTTTCCAAACAAATCTGGCATTTGTTACTGTAATATTACAGTAACTATATAGCGTTTGCCATGCGAGTATCTTAGGGCATCAGGCCAAGAATCATTCCACTCGAAAGATCCAGGCCAACAAACTGATGAATTCGTGTGTGATGCCATTTGACTATTTCTAAACACAAGCTCCGCGAAATTAGATTCGCGATATAAAGAGTAATGGACTAACGCTATTGACAAGAGATCAATTATTGGTCGCGCTTCGGGCGACAATTATGTAGCAAGCGGCCGGCGGAACCTTGACCCTAATCGCATCGCCCACGCTTGGATTTCTCGAATCCATGCGCGGCATCGGAATGAGTACCGTCTGATCGCCAAATGAGACTCGGACGCCTTTGCGATCGGCTGCCAGGGTAATACCTTTCACGATACCCAACAATACATTCTCCGAATCATTTTCTGCCGCAATCGACAACTCGCCTGGCCTGATGCAGAGCTTGACTTCTCCACCCGCGACAGTTGCCTGGCCATCCGTATCGCAGAGAATTTTTCCCAGGTTAGTTTGAACGACTGCTGATTCGGCTTCTTTCAAAATTTTGTCGACGACTCCGTCTAAAACAAGCATCCCGCCAACGAACTTTGCAGTAAACCCAGTCGATGGATGCATGAGCATAGTTTGCGGATCTCCTTCAGAATCTACTTTGCCTTTGTTCAGAAGAACGATCTTATCGCTGAGAGAAAGTGCTTCTGTTGTGTCATGAGTTACGTAGATCGTCGATATCCCGATTTTCCTCTGCAACTGTTTGAGGTCGTCCCGGACGCTCTGTCTGAGCTGCTCGTCCAAATTACTCAGAGGTTCGTCCAGGAGCAGTACACTGGGCCGATAAACGAGCGCCCTCGCGAGAGCAACCCTCTGTTGCTGGCCGCCGCTGATCATCGACGGGTACCTGCCACTTACCTCGGAGATTC
>JABDCJ010000066.1 GCA_013288145.1 Nitrososphaerota archaeon
TTTCAAAATAAGGTCCACTTTGCCAGGGATAAAATCCAACCGCTTTAACGTATTACTTGGGGTCTCTCACATGCGTCCAATTTTTTAGGAATTGGCCGAGTTAGCATTGGGCTTTAAAGTCGATCTTCCAATTCTCTTTAATGCTCGTCGCTTGTCCCTGCCCACCAACACGAGCGCTGCAGTAATGTATGCTGACATTATCCTGACAAACGGACAGGTTCACACCTTTGACAAATCCGATTCAAGAGTAGAAGCTGTCGCGATCCAACGCGACTTGATAATTGCTGTTGGAAAAAAGGAAGAGATCTCATCCCTGGCGGGACCCAATACCAGAATAATCGACCTCCGCGGCAGGCTTGTAACACCCGGACTGATCGATTCACATATCCATGTTGCCAGTGCCGGGCCCTACGACAGGTACGCTCTAAAACTGGATTACTCGAAGGTAGGATCCATCACCGAAATAGTAGAGGCCGTAAAACAGAGAGTTGAATCGTCCTCGTTGAGCGAGTGGATAAAAGGTGTTGGCTGGGACGAGTCGCTTCTTTCGGAAAACAGGTACATTACCCGCTGGGATCTCGATCCTGTTTCGCCAAAGAATCCTGTCGTGTTAACCCACACGAGTGGGCACTTTGTTGCAGTAAACAGCGCGGCTCTAGGCGCCGCAGGGATAACTCGGGATACATCCCAACCTGAAGGCGGAACAATCGTTAAGGACGAAACCACTGGAGAGCCCACCGGCGTCCTGAAAGAACTGGCGATAAGCCTGGTAGAAAAGCACAGTCCACATTGGACCCAAAATCAGCTGGAGGAGGGTATAAAGTACCTCAGCCAGGAGCTCGTAAAGGTAGGCATTACATCGATAAAGGATGGCTGCACGCTGGAGGGTCTTGAGCGGGAGACCGCTTCTGCATACAGCTTGCTTGCAAAACGCAGGGAGCTCAAGGTTAGGGCGTATATGCTTTGGCAGGTAAAGGATGCGAAGGAGATTGACGAGATAGAAGAATACCTACCATTACAAGTTGGAGACCGATTCAGGCTGGGAGGGATCAAAATCTTCATGGACGGCAGCCTGATGGGCAGGACAGCTTGGTGCTACGATGAGTTTCTCGATCCAGGCAAAGAAGGAGGGGTGGACAGGGGAAACAGAGGATACCCCGTCATCTCCACAACTGAATATGAAAAAATAGTTGGAAAAGCTAGAAGGCTTGGATATCAGGTCTGCACACATGCCATTGGGGACAAGGCTATCGATACTGTGCTGGACACGTACGAAAAAGCCGTAAGTCTCGGGGGCGAAAACAAAGACTGCGCTTACACTGTGATCCACTCGATCTTAGCGACAAAGGAAGCGATTGGAAGGATGAAGAAATTGGGAGTTTGTGTCGAGACGCAATCAAGCTTCCTCTATTTCCTAAGCACCGCGTATGCAAGGGCCGTGCAGCCAGGAATGTTGTCACGAATGATTCCTTTGAAGAGTTTGATCGATGAAGGGGTAATCGTAGGAAATGGTTCTGACTATTTCGTCGCTCCTTTTGCTCCGGTATACGGGATCTGGGCAGCTTGTACGAGAAAGAGCTTAGCCGGTGAAGAGATTTCCGGGCTGCTCGGGAAAAATGAATGCTTAACCGTGCATGATGCGCTCCGTACGTACACCTCTCTGGGTGCAAAGTGTCTTCTCTTACGCGGTAAGATTGGCTCTATCGAAAAAGGAAAGCTTGCAGACTTGGTCGTGTGGGCAGACAACTTATGCACAATCCCAGTTGAAGAGGTCAAGGACGGGAAGGTGGCAATAACGATCGTCGGAGGGGAAGTTGTCTATGAAGATTCGGGGTAGTTTGTAGCCAATAGTTTTTGTAGTTGCTTTAAAACCGACCCCCCTATGATGAATCCATCCGGGAGCGTGCGAAAAGTAATTTCATTGTTGTGGATTCATTGAAGGGTTTCATTTCTTTATTATTTCATTTTCGGCGCGATCGCGCAGGGGTACATTTCCGCGTACAGAAGAGCTTGAAACGAACTCTGTTTATCTTGTTAATTGCCTTAAACCGGCTATCATTTGGCTCGAAGCGGAATCTTCAAAGCTGGTATACTACGCCAGGTATTTTGGGAAATGGCGAGGATTCTCCTATATGCTTGGCTCCAACTATCCAGCTGACCAGCCGCTCAACTCCGATTCCGCCACCGGCTGACTGCTTTATCCTCTTTTGCTTCGCAAGCTTTAGGAGCAGTGTATAATTCTCCGCGTTAACTCCATCTCTTTTGATCTTGCTCGCGATCTTCGAATACTCCCACTCTCTCTTCGCCCCGGAAAGTATCTCACCGTACTTTGGAACGAATAGATCATAGTTATCCCAGGAGCCCGTTCGCGGATCCTGAAAGTCGTAAAACTCTCTCGGAATGTTCGTAACCCAGACCGGCTCCGTTATCTCGGACGCGAGTTTCTTCTCCCAATCCGTACCATTCTCGGCTTTGAGTTTCTCGCTGTCGTAGATCTTGAAGGGAGTGCCTGGAACCTTTAGTGTAGAGTAAGTTCCAAGAGCAGAGAGCTCTTTTTTTGCATTCTCTCTTAGATTTGCAAGTAATCCATTGATCCACCCCTCCACGAAATGGAAAACTTCTCTCGATGAAGCTCCGCTGATTTCAAAATCGAGCTGGGTAAACTCGTATGCGTGCCAGCCGGTTGCCTGCCTTTCTTTTTTCTCGATCCGCACATTCGGCGAGAGAACAAACAACCTCGGAAATGCTAGTGAGCTTGCAAACATCTTGTGAATGATCATGCTTGCAGTCGTTCTAACCGTCTCGCCGTAGATTTCAACTTCGATCCTTTTCTCAATGGATGCTCCCGGATCAGGCCACAACGGGTCAGTCATCTTTGAAAAAACTACTGGAAGCAGCCACTCGAAATCCTCGCTGACGAGCGTACTAGTCAGATAACTGAGGGATTTCGTCATTATTTTTGCAATCAGTTTCTTTCTTTTCAGATCTTCTTCTGATAGTGCGTCAAGTGATTTTGGAATCGCAAGGGCTTTCTGTGCGGCCAAGTTAGAAAACGACTTGCACCATTTCAAAAAATCATGATTCTAAAGCATATCGCGAGAGAGTGAAAAATTTAGTCTGCCTAATATTGAATCTAGTTTGTGGTCTTCTCTTCTCCGGATTCCTTTCGAGCAGTCGTACCAACATCACCTGTCGGCTTTGAAGCAGTCAGGATGACTGCAAGTAGAATGATACCTCCACCCAGATACTGAAGAGGACCCAGAACGTTTCCAAGAAAAACATAGGCTGCAATCGATGCTGCAATAGGCTCCAACGAAGTCACGACGCCGATCTCAGTTGCCGGAAGATGTCTGAGACCGGAAAGGTACAGTCCATACGCAAGTATAGTCCCGAATATGGTTACGAACGAAACAAGAGCCAAGATGGAAATCTGCGAGTCAACAATAACGGGTAATTTGTACTGTGACAGGGATAACACTCCCAGTGGAGAAATCACGAATGCTCCAGTTACAAATCCCCAGGTCAGCAGCCACCAAGGTCCCTTCTCCTTCACGAACTTGCGCGAGGCAAGCGAATAGTAAGCCCCAGAAGCCGCAGCGAGAAGCCCGGAAACGAGACCGATGGGCGTGATGAGAATTTGAAAACCGCTTCCTGAGAAGACGCCGATCAGCAGGAGCGTTCCAACGGCTGCAAATGCGAGAATTAGGCTCCATCTCTTCGTCCAGTGGAGAGATCCCGTCAGCGCCTCGTACGCCGCAACCATTGGTAAAAACAGGAACTGGAGCAGCGTTGCAGTGGGCGCGTTCGTATACTGTATAGCCAAGAGATAGAAAACTTGAGATCCCACGAAACCAAAAACTGCGATCGCAAGTAGCCGGAGGAAAACAGATCTTGATTCCGGCAGCTTGGGGCGAAGAACGATTAGCAAGATTAGCCCCGAGACTGACATCCGTATTAGTGCAAGTCCCAAAGCGGGAAAGTGATAGATCTCGAAAAGAGCTTGGGATGCTGTACCGGAAAGTCCCCAGAATAGCGTCCCCGTTACTGTACCGAGCAGAGCGGACTTGCTACTCGAAGGCAAGATCTAACGATCTCGAGGAAACCAATGTAGCTGTTATCGCTTTGAGGGACTCGGATCATCAGAAATCTTCCATGATCGCACGTTAGATTTTCCACCGGCATAATCGTTGGTCATGCATCTAGCTATTTTGAACTCAAATAGTTTGTAGCGTTCGGCTGGAGTATACGGACAAGCAGCTGCCGCGTCACTTCTGCTCGCCGAATCTGAAACAAGAAATGCATCTCCGGTTATCTCAAACTCGCCATTGGTCCCGTCCATATCCGCGACTTGTGAATGCATTGCATATCTTCCGTTTCTCTGAATATCCTTCCCCTTCGGCGATGTCGCTTCCATAAATGCGAATAGCCGCCCTGAACCGACGAACGGCGTGAATGGATGAACTCTAGGATATCCGCCAGGCCTGATCGTCGCCAGGTACATTACCTTGTATCGAAGCCGTTCTTCACCGAAGCTGGCCATTTCTGGTTGGATCTTTGCGAATTCCTGCCAGCTCAGCAATTTGATTCCCTCTAGCAAGTCTCGAATCTTTTCGGTTGTTATAAGTTGCTTTTGTCGGTGCCATCTCGACTTCGCTTAAATCAACGAAGTAGAGGGCTGTTGCGAATGGGAGTCTAGGTTGGAAGACATTACCGTGTCGCTTCAACGGACAATTTCCGAAGCGAGCTCCAAGGTCAAAGTTCCTACTGAGTTTGCCTCGATTCAGATTCCAAAGGGAGAATATTTCATCCAGCTGCTGACGATCCCCAAGAATGGACGAATACTCCTCTTCTCGCAGGACAAAGTCCGGCTCCTATTTTCCGGAAAGCGAAACAGACCCATGTTTGTTTTGGAAGAAAATTCGACTCTCGTACTGCGAGAGAAGCTAGAAATCTACTACAATACAAACAATGTTCAGGAAGTTTCAAAGTTAATGGTTAGGGCTGCCAAGACGAGCCGCATTGACGTCTCCAAAGACGTAAAAATTTCCCTCTTTTCGATGAAACAACCCGAGTAAGCACCAATTTTTGTAGACGAGCATTTCGGAATGTTTTTCTTTCCGGGTATTAAGTCGGGTTTGAAACCTATTGAAAACGATAGTAAAAGAAAGCGTACCGCTGCACATCCCGAAAGATATCTGGCAACCACTGGTTGAAATCAGAGCGCAACTAGACGCTTCATGTCCCGGAGCGCCAACCCCGATCGAGGAAGCTCTAAGGGAGATCATTAATCATTACAAGCACTGCACCTCAACCCAAGACGAACTCGAAGCGTTCTGCGAAAAAGCGCAAGCCTGGAAGCGAAAGACAATTCAATAGGTACTAACCACTGTACAGCTTCGTGATTTCTAGACTTTGAACCAACTAACAAAGGAAGAAGAACGCGTCATCGTCAGAAAGGGAACCGAACCGCCTTTCACCGGCGAATACGAGACAAACTTTGAAGCAGGCACGTACATTTGCAGGAGGTGCGATTCGCCGCTTTACAGATCTGAGGATAAATTCGACGCCCAGTGCGGCTGGCCGAGCTTCGATGACGAAATCCACGGCACAGTCAAAAGACTTCCCGACCCGGACGGGGAGCGAGTAGAGATAGAGTGCGTAAAATGCGGAGCTCACCTGGGTCACGTGTTTGAAGGCGAGGGCTTTACGCCAAAAGACACGCGCCATTGCGTAAACTCGATTTCTATGAAATTTATTCCGGCCAAGCCCAAATAGAAATTCTCTTTTACGTGCCTAGAATCCACTTCCTTGTTTACCGGAGAAAGGAAAATGGTTCAATCGAAGACCCTACTTGAAAATGATAAAGTGAAGATAGTTGAGATGAGGATTGCACCGGGCGAGTTAATGCCGATGCATACTCACGGCAGGTACATTGCGTACACCATGAACCCTGCAAAGGTGAGGTTCACACTGCCCGACGGTACTACGAGCGAGCAAGAGTTCCAAAAAGGAGTCGTAAGGTACGCCGAACCCGGCGTGACCCATTCGATTGAGAACATCGGCTCGACTGATGTCATCAACCTGGACATTGAATTGAAAGATTGATGATTCAGCCGGCGATCTGAAGCATCTGGTATAGCACCAAAATCGCGATCGCGCAAGCGATCACAAAGAACCCTATCGACACCAGTCTCCAGATCAGCTCTCCTCTTTTCATATCGACCTTACCACGCTTTGCTTTTTGCCCGAAAGAATCTTGTTTACGTGGAACATCGCCCTCCAGAAGGTCAAAATTGCGATGACCAAAAGTATTCCCTCGGTAATTCCGACAGAGATGTTGAAGCCGAGGTCGAGGGCGTGGATCGCCATGAGTGAGATTGCAAAAAGTGAGAGCGAGCCGTGGTATAGGAGAGAGTACCTCAGTCTTTCTAGAAATGAAAACCCGGTGAACCATACGATAAGGGCGACAGCGGTAGAAACGTACCCGAGAAAAATACCCTGGTTCAGAATCGGCGCGTTAATGAAATAATCAGCATGAAGCAAGAGGAAAGCTCCGCCGAGGGAGGCAACTATGATGTGTGTATTTCTGATTAGACCCTGGTGGGAATGGAATCGATTGAACAGCCTGGTTTTTACAAACATCATCACCGCTGTCGCAATAATGAAAAAAAGCGCAAGGAATCCGGCGAGATTTGCGATGCCGATTCCAAACTCGGAAAAAGCCATTCAGTTGCTATTTTCTTTCTTGAAATACTCCAGTTTCAAATCATTTTCGAATCTCTAGATGAGATTCCGAACCTTCGGTTATGTCGGTGATCCGAAAAAATAACTCGAAACTACGAGGTCGCGAGAATTCTAGATCTAATAGACAGCTGCGGTGGCGTGAATAGCCCGATTATCTGACTCTTTGCATTTGTCACTGCGTCTAGCATGGTCCTCGATTCTTTTTCGGACAGGTTAAACTTTCGTCTGATCTCATTTGCGATCGATTCCTCGACAGCCGGCGAGCTGTCCCTGAGCGTTTCCCTGATTACGTTTGAAAGAATCTCCGGATTGTCAATAACCTCATTTCGAGAATAGTTGTGGAGTATTGACATTTTCCAGTAAATTGACTGCTTTACATTCGACCCAAACGGTTCCAGTCCTTTCTCAATGCATTGGAGTAAATCGTATTCTTCCATGGTACCTTTCCACCAGAGTATCTGATGCCTGAAAGTAGTGAATTGTCGGTAAGAAAGGGCTTTTGTTCTCTCCCTAAAAAATCCCGGTTATGTTTGGATAGTTTGTTAAAGCGAGGAGGGCATCTTTTTCTGGATCGGCAAACTCTCTACGTCGCAACTACGGGGTAAAGCCTGCTTTGCCAGCGTTTGACCTCGACGCTTATTCCAAAACACTTGCTCAAGTTATGACCCGTTAGTACTCTCGCGACATCTCCCTTGGCAAGGATAGTACCCTTCTTCATGAGCAGCGCTTTCGTGAAACAAGAAGGGATCTCGTCGATCCTGTGCGTTACGTAGATCATGGCGAGCGACTTTCGCTCCCTTGCTGTCGTTTCAATTCCTTTCAAAAATGATTCCCGCGCTCCAAGATCTAGCGGGGCGCATGGCTCGTCGAAGGTGACAAGAGCCGGGTCAGCCATAAGTGAGCGTCCAATGAGCACCTTTTGTCTCTCGCCCTGCGAAAGCTCGCTTAACATCCTATCTTCGAACCGAAGACATCCAAGCGATCGAAGGATTTTTCGACCCTTTCGCACAACATCAAGAGGCGGAACGCTCCAGAGCCTTGTTGCACCGTAAAGGCCGCTGATGACCACATCCAGCACATTATCGTCTGAAACAAGGAGGTTGTCCAGGTACGAGCTTACGAAACCCGCCCTTTTTCTTAATTCGGGGAGGCTGGTTGACCCGAAAGTACCTCCCAACACCTCGACCGTACCTTTTGACGGACGCAGGTAGCCGTTCATAATCTTCAGAATAGTTGTCTTCCCGGATCCATTTGGGCCAACTATTGCCCATCTTTCTCCGGTATCAATTCTGAAACTAACATCTGAGAGAACCTCGTTGTCCTGGATGTACTGGCTGACGTGGGAGAACTCTACCACGGGGGATTTTTCCAATTACTCGATCTCTGGAAAGGATTCATCTTTGCCATCGGAAAAAAGAGTATAGCTGCAATGCAGTAATGATCAGGGAAACTTCCGAATCGAGGCTTTAGATCGAACCCGGGTAAGGAAATTTCAGTACAAAGAATGCAGAACATCCCATTTTCGGCCGACCAACGGCGCCCTAAATCTTTTCCAAAAAGCGTTAAGACCCAGTCCGGGAGGCTGATTTTCAAAAAAATAAGCAAAAACGTAACATACTTAAGTAAGTGTATCGATCAGCAAATTGCAATACCCTTTGCCAGCTAAGAAAACAAAGAAGAAGAAGTAACAACAATATGCAGAAGCGTCTTAGCTTCGCTCAACTAACTCACCTGTCGTATTTTTTTAGATTACAGGTGGGCTAGTTGAATTGTTTTTTTCCTGTAGCAATTCTTTGGATGCAATACTATCATGCGCTTGCGAGTCATCTTGCATGTTTCTCAATGCTTGTGTTATGGCTTGCCCATTTGGAACCTGATCTCTTCCTTTGATTGTCCGGCTTTGAAAGCTCCCCCGTCGTGCGGTAGACGGAATCCAAACTCCATTGTAATGATCTCGGCAGTTATCGTCGTCCGAAAAAGAATTCTGTTCTAGATTCGTCCAATAGTTTTTGTATTAGCCTTAAAACCGACCCCCCTAGCGCAACCCCACGCGCGTGCGTGGAATGATAACTTGATGAGAACCACTGAACTCTATTTGTATTATACAAGCTAGCTTGTATTGTACATATTTCTTGCATTGATTTATTATTCCATTTTCGGCGCGATCGCGCAGTGGCGCTATTATCTGTACAGCAGAGCTTGAAACGAGCTCTGATTATCTCGAATATTGCCTAAAGACGATCTTCTTTTGGTGAGGTTTCGTCTCTACGCATTTGAAATCGCGGCAAGCAGTTTGGCTCCATCTGGCGTTCCCAGTCCTGTGCATGCATCCCATCCGGCTTTTGCAGAGTACGCTCCATTATTTCCGGTTGTGACATCATGAAAATCTCCGCTGAGCTTGGAGTAAAGAAGCGGATTAACGAAGCCAAGAGATCGTCCCAGTTTCTGGTTCATCAAAGCTATCAATCCGGACCAAAGCGGGGCGACGGCGCTAGTCCCTCCCAAGATAGTGTCACTGCCATCCACGCGAACAGAGTATCCCGTCGTTGGATCGGAATCTCCCGAGACGTCAGGAACTCCTCTTCCAACGCGATGCCCCGGATTTACTGACGGCGGAACATTAGCCGAACCCTGCCAAGAAGGTAAATCGAAAAGATCGCTGACTCCACCTCCGGTTGCTCCGCCTCCTTCAGGCTGTTCATTCCAGACTTTTTCCTGGATGTTGCTCCCGGTCTTCGAGACAATACTAGTCCCACCGCAAGCTAGCGCATAAGGCGAGGATGCAGGAAAATCAACATGCGAGAGGCCGTCAGTGACGCCATCTGAAGATCCTCCATCCCCGGCGGCACAGCAGACTGTGACCCCGAGGGTTGACGCGTCCTGTAGTGCCTGGTTGAGCGACTGGACGGCTTGGGAAGTCCATGAGCTCTCTGCACTCCCCCAGCTGATCGAGACAACCGACGGCTTGTTCTGAGCATCATTGATCGCGGTAGTTAGCGCGTCAACAAACCCGCGGTCTGTATTTGGCGCAAAATATACCGCTATCGTTGCCTTGGGAGCGATTCCACCCGCGATCTCGATATCGAGCATTACCTCTCCATCCGGACCGCTCGGGTCTCCCGTCGGGGCGTTCGATCCTCCATCGACCGGTACGACTACAAGTTTAGGAACGGACACTCCTGTTTTCTTGAAATAGGTTGCGAGGTCAGTTGGCTTTTCTCCACCCCCGAGCTCGATGATTCCAATACATTCGCCGGTCCCGTCGAGACTGGTTGGGAAATCGTAGACGCTCGCAATTTGCATCGGAGTGTAAGTAGAAACTGACTTTGCTCCCGGTCTAATCGGACGAAAGTGGGCGATTGCCTGCGGGCGGTCATCCAACCCCAGGACTGCTTGGACTATCGGAGAAAGCGACTCTGGTACAAAGAGAGGGCCGGATCTGCCACGAAATATATTTCCTGTCACTGGATGCTTGAACCGACTGAGCTTCACTTGAAATGCTCTCGCGAACTGTGAATTTGTCCCCGAAAGTACAACACTCCGTCGGGCGGCATTTGTTTCAACCACTCGAAGAGAGTGCTCTTTGGCAAATTCGACTATCTGGTCAACATCTTTCTGAGAAGCACGTTTGGAGGAAGTTGCAAACTCCTCACGGGATTGTCTGCTTACTCGTTTCGGGTCTTGAGTTGCTGCATTCCCAGCTGCAGAAGGCGTTGGCCTGAGAACTAGCGTCACTTCAAAGCGCTCGTCCGGAGCTACAGCCCCGACCTCCTTTGCTCCTTGGACGGGTTGTTTTTCGCTGCCCGGTAGCGGAATTTTTGCTTGACTTGTCGTCATTTTGGTACTATCTCCCAGAACTAAGGTTTCCCTGGAGTAATTTATCTCCTTTCTGAATCTAAGAAAGTCAACCAAGGTAAAGAAAAGCTCACCCAAATTCGCTGGAACATAATAAGCAAAGATAATGATTTTGGAATGATCTATTACTATTGCCATAGTAAGATTCGGTGGAACCTTTTTGAATAAAGCATAATTACTACTACCCTAATAGTAGCGCTCACAATGTCATCTTCTTACCAAGGTCATTTAGAAAATAGTGGAAAGAAGAGAATCGGCGCGAAACGGATTGGGAAGACCGAGCTTGCCTTGGCTACCATGTTCGCGTTAGGCTCTCTCCTTGTCCTGTCGTCTATCTTAGCTCTTTCAGTGAACGTCAGTGCGGCTACGGGCTTCAACCAATCAGGCAACGTACTCATTACAGACCAGTTCAACAACCGTGTGATTGAAGTTAACCCCATGACCAAAGACATCGTCTGGAGCTTTGGCTCGGGTAATCCGAGTGCGTGCAATCCGGGTCCTCATACCATCATTGGATCAAATTGGGCGGAGCGAATCTCCGGCGGACTAACCATCATTGCTGGAACTGGAGTACCAGCGAACACAATTCCGCAGCTTCCAAATGGATGTGTTGACAACAGAGTTATCGTTGTTAATCAAGCTGGAAACATCGTCTGGCAATACGGCCAAGCGGGTGTTACCGGATCGGGTCCAAATCAACTGAACGTTCCTGTCTCGGCGATACAGCTACCGAACCACGATCTCCTGATCACTGACCAGAGCAACGAGCGTGTGATAGAGGTTAATCTGAATCACCAAATCGTCTGGCAGTATGGAACAACTGGAGTTGTTGGCAAGGGACCGAATCAACTCAACAATCCTAACAGTGCAGAGCTCCTTCAAAACGGACACATACTCATCGCGGATGAAAACAACAACCGCACGATTGAGGTAACTCGATCTCACAAGATAGTATGGCAGGATAGTCAGGGACTATTCATAGTTGCCTTTGCGAGCAGGTTATCCAACGGCGACACATTGATCACAGACTCTGGTCATGCGCGTATCGTCGAAGTAACTCAGTCCAAGCACGTCGTATTCCAGTACTTCACCAACACTTCGCCAAAAAGCAACGCAAACCCACTGCCAACTAATGCAGTCAGACTGTCGAACGGTAACACTATGATCGCAGACCAGTTCAACAGCCGCGTGTTCGAAATCACTCCACAAAAACAGATCGTGTTCCAGTACGGAATGACAAACGTCACCGGAACCGGATTCAACCAGCTTTTCGATCCATACACTGGCTTTGTCATAGGCGACTACACAGCACAGACAGTACCACCGACTAGCTTCTTACCTTAAGCTCTGAGTTGGGGAGCTGCTTTCCTTTAGTTTCCAGCTTCCCACTCTTTCTTTTTTCTATTCGCCGTAAGAATAGGAAAGACTTCGGTACCTCGAAAGCTTCTAGTCGGGCAGGTGAAAGCTCGACGTGGATCATTTCACCCCTTCGGAATCCTGTTCTCCCTTGTATGCATAAATCGCATCTGCTCTCTTAGGTTCAGTAAATCGCAACAAAATTGAAGCAACTATCGTCGTAACTAAGACCGAGATGCCAATGAGCGAAAAGAATGGTTCGTTCACAACTCCAATGGTAAGCGCGAACTGACCTATTATCAGGGAAAACTCACCGCGCGGCACAAACC